>JAFSVK010000148.1 GCA_017444985.1 Bacillota bacterium | reverse complement strand
TGCAGATTTCCTTGCGTATTTGAAATATATCAGAAAAGTAAAAATAAACAACGTCTGGCATACCGGAGAAATCACCAAGGCATCACAGACGTTGTTGGATAAAATGAATATTGATATTACTTAATAATTTAAGAGTTTGGGTTTAAATATTTGTCCCAATGCCGTGCCACAGCAATAAATTTTCATGATTTGCAGACAAAAAAGCACTTTTGACGAAAGTCAAGAGTGCTTTTTTATACTTTTCACACACCTTTTTTCAGGCTTAGCAATTTATTTTTAAGTGCCTCATAGGCGGTATCAGCATCCTCTATATTTTCAACGGTCTTTTCCATAGGGCAAATATCGGTGCCTGTTCTGTTTTTGATATTTTCCGCCAAGGTCTCGTAGGTATAGGGGATATGGGCTTTTTTAAGAAAGGCTTCCGAGGGTTTTGACATAAGCTTTGCGTGAAGGTCTTTTATGCCTGCTTTCACAAAAAGCATGGCGGCGGCTTTGCCTACCACCGTGTCTGCTACGCTGTAACCGCAAATGTCTTTTCCTTCACCCAAAAGTTTCATTATAGGGGATATGCCCTTACCGTCAAGGGTAAAGTATTCTCCGTCTTTGCAAAGACATATACTGTGGCCCTCCAAATTTTTTACGGCTATTTCCAGATCAGTCATTTTTTACAACCTTTCCCAAAAGTATAATGATAACGGGAGCAAGTACAGCCTGTATCACAAGACCTGAAAGACCTTTTTGTATCTGTCCCCATATCATGGCTACACTCATATTTGCCAAGGAGCCAAACAAGGCTACCGTAAGAAGGAAAAAGCCCCTTCCCGCCAGCTGTGAAAGTATTACCCCCGGGAATGCCCAAAGGGTGTTTTCGCTTATCTTTTTGGTGAAAGCCCCCGAAACAAGAGCAAAAACTCCAAGTTCCAATATCATAAAGGGGAGTCTTTGAAGTGCGGGCATGGGGTTGCCCATAGCAGATGTTATTATAAAACTCATTACGGGGGCAAGTATACCAACGCTCAGACCCCAACTCATACCTAAAAGGCATCCACCTATTAAAACAGGCAAATACATAGGTAAATACTTAACACCACCCTCGGCACCTACGGCAAGGTGTACAAGTTGCGGTATAAGTACGGAAAGTGCTATGAGTACTGCGGATACTATAGTTTTACAGGCGATCTTACCCTTTAGGGATACGTTTCTGTTTGTGAGAACATTTTCAAGCATAGTTTTTCCTCCTATTCAAATTCTTTTGCCACATCTTCAAGCAAAGAGCGTATAGGTAAATGTTGAGGGCAAACTTTCTCACATTTACCGCACTTTATACACTCCGAGGCTTTTCCGCCTTGCTTTGTATACACCTCGCTGTAGTAAAAACCCGGATTCCAGTCTTGGGTGAGTTTCTTGGTGTTCATACAAGAAAAAAGATCGGGTATAAATATTTTTTTGGGACAACCGTCGGTACAGTAGCGACAGGCGGTACAGGCTATAAGCTTTTCGGAATGTATTATTTCCACCACCTTGTTTATGGCTGAGATCTCTCTTTCATCAAGGGGCTTAAAATCCTTCATATAGCTTATGTTGTCCTCCAACTGCTCTATGGTACTCATACCCGAAAGTACGGATAACATTCCCTCAAAGCCTGCGGCATAGCGTATGGCATAACTTGCCCTGCTCCCGCCTTTAAGCTCATCCAATACCTTTGCGGCATCAACGGGAAGATTTACAAGATTACCACCCTTTACAGGCTCCATAACTATAACGGGTTTATTGTGTTTGCGACAAACTTCATAAACTTTTCGCGATTGTATGGCGGAATCGTTATAGTCAAGGTAGTTAAGTTGTATTTGCACCACCTCTATTTGAGGATAGTCCGAAAGTATCTTTTCAAGCATCTGTGCCGTATCGTGGAAGGATATACCCACATGTCTTATTTTTCCCTCTTTTTTCAACTCAAAGGCTGTTTCGTAAGCTTCGCATCTTTGGAATTTATCATAGTTTGCCGAGCCCTGTGCGTGCATAAGGTAAAAATCAAAATAGTCCACACCGCAGAGCTCAAGCTGACTTTCAAAGAAGGGACGAATATCCTTTTGGCTTTTAAAATAGGGCTCTGTAAGCTTGTCCGTAAGAAGATACTCCTGCCTCTTGTGTCGAGATGTAAGGCATTTTTTTATAGCCTTTTCACTTAGACCGCCCAAATAGCCGTGGGCTGTATCAAAGTAGTTAAAGCCCTCTTCCAAGAAACGGTCTGCCATTTTGCAAAACTGCTTTTCATCTACTCCCCCATCCCTCATGGGCAGACGCATACAGCCAAAGCCCAGTTTCTTTTTTACTTTGTCCATAAAATTCCTCCTTTTTATTTTTTACATATTCTCAAAAGCCTGTGTAAGATCGGCTATAAGGTCCTCCTTGCTTTCAAGTCCACAGGATATTCTTATAAGACCTGCGGGTATTCCCGCCTCAAGAAGCTGTTCATCCGTCATCTGCCTGTGAGTGGAGGTGGCGGGATTTAAACAGCAAGTTCTTGCATCTGCCACATGGGTCTCTATAGCCGCAAGCTTTAACTGTTTCATAAAGCTTTCCGCTGCCTTTCTTCCACCCTTTATTTCAAAGGATACCACACCGCAACCGCCGTTTCCCATGTATTTCATGGCGATATCGTAATACTTGTCGGTTTTAAGTCCGGGATAGCTTACAAAGGAGACCTCGTCTCTACCCTGTAAGAATTCCGCCACAGCCTGAGCATTTTCAATGTGTCTCGGCATTCTTACATGAAGGGACTCAAGACCTAAATTCAATATAAAAGCATGCTGAGGTGACTGTATAGAGCCGAGATCTCTCATAAGCTGACTTGTTGCCTTTGTTATAAATGCCCCTTCCTTGCCGAACTTCTCGGCATAGGTTATACCGTGATAGGATTCATCGGGAGTGCAAAGCCCGGGGAACTTATCTTTATGCGCCATCCAATCAAATTTACCCGAATCTACTATGGCACCGCCCACTGCCGCACCGTGGCCGTCCATATACTTTGTGGTGGAGTGGGTAACGATATCCGCACCCCATTCTATGGGCCTGCAATTTACAGGGGTGGGGAAGGTGTTGTCAACTATAAGAGGTACTCCATGGCTGTGAGCCACCTTTGCAAACTTTTCAATATCAAGTACGGTAAGAGCGGGATTAGCTATAGTCTCTCCGAAAACAGCCTTTGTGTTTTCTCTAAATGCGGCATTAAGCTCTTCTTCGCTGCAATCGGGGGATACGAAGGTAACATCTATACCCATTTTCTTCATTGTAACGGATATGAGATTAAAAGTACCGCCGTATATGGAGGCGGAGGAAACTATATGGTCACCGCACTCGCATATATTGAAAAGAGCGAAGAAATTTGCCGCCTGTCCCGAAGAGGTAAGCATAGCAGCCGTTCCCCCTTCAAGGGTTGCTATTTTACTTGCTACATAGTCATTTGTGGGATTTTGAAGTCTTGTATAGAAATATCCGCTTGCTTCAAGGTCAAAAAGCCTTCCCATATCCTCACTGGTATCGTACTTAAATGTAGTAGACTGTATTATGGGTATTTGTCTGGGTTCTCCGTTTTGAGGAGTATATCCCGCCTGTACACACTGTGTATCCTTTTTCATTTTTGTTCTCCTTTGTTTATAAGTTTACTCAAAAGGGCTTCCGCCACCAACTCTTCCTCCTCATCGGGATCATCGTTAAGATGAGAGAAGGGGTTTGTATTTTCTTGCATAGTAACCTCCTTATAAGGGTGTGAAATATCACTCCACCGACAAAAATGAGATTTCACAACCCTATTTAAAAAGAGCCGTAAACGGCTCTTTTTTTTATTCTGTAAATTCTCCGAACCTACGAAATCTGTTATATCTTTCTTCAAGAAGAGTATCTATATCCTTTTCGGAGAGGGTCTTGATCTCTTTTTCCAGGGAGTTTTTCAAAAGATTGGCAGTAAAGCCGAAATCATTTTGTGCGCCTCCCCTTGCCTCTTTTATGATCTTTTCTATAATTCTCAACTCGTAAAGGTCCTGAGCGGTAAGCTTCATAACATCGGCTGCTTCCTTGTATCTCTTGGGATCCTTCCAAAGTATACTTGAAAAGCCTTCGGGGCTTAATACGGAGTATACCGAGTTTTCAAGCATCCATACTCTGTCGGTCACAGCAAGGGCAAGAGCACCGCCGCTACCGCCTTCGCCTATAATAACGGAGATGGTGGGGACTTTTATGTGGGAGAGTTCAAAGAGATTTTTGGCTATAGCCTCACCCTGTCCTCTTTCCTCGGCACCTACACCGCAGTAGGCACCGCTGGTATTTATAAGGCAAATTATGGGTCTACCGAACTTCTCCGCCTGACGGAAAAGTCTGAGTGCCTTTCTGTAGCCCTCGGGATGGGGAGAACCGAAGTTTACCTCCAAGTTTTCCTCCATGGTCTTGCCCTTTTGTATACCCACTACCGTTACGGGTGTGCCGTCAAGGTCTGCAATACCGCCTATTACCGCCTTATCGTCGGCATAGCCTCTGTCACCGTGAAATTCTATAAAATCTTCGAAAATATGTTCTATATAGTCTCTTGCGGTAGGTCTTGTGACCTTTCTTGCAATTTTGACTCTATCAAATGCGTTTGCCAAACTCACTCAGCCTCCTTTTTATACCCATGAAGCTTAAGTATACGCTTAAGCACGCCTCTTAACTTTTCTCTTTCCACTATGGCATCGCAGAAGCCGTGGCTTAAAGAAAACTCCGCCGTTTGGAAATCGTCGGGAAGTTTTTGCTTTATGGTACCTTCTATAACTCTTCTGCCCGCAAAGCCTATAAGAGCCTTGGGTTCGGAGAGTATGATATCGCCAAGCATGGCATAACTTGCGGTAACACCGCCCGTAGTAGGGTCTGTAAGTACGGTAACATAGAGAAGACCCTTATCGGAGTGTCTTGCAACAGCAGAACTTACCTTTGCCATCTGCATGAGAGATACTATACCCTCCTGCATTCTTGCTCCTCCCGAACAGGTGAATACTACTATGGGAAGAGATTTATCGCAAGCATACTCGAAGGCTCTTGTTATTTTCTCCCCTACAACGGAGCCCATAGAACCCATCATAAAGGTGGAATCCATTACAGCCAAGACCGTTCTGTAACCGCCTATGGTACACACGCCTGTTCTCACCGCATCTTTACTGCCGCTCTTTGTCTGAGTTTGTTTCACCTTCTCGGGATAGCCCGGGAAGTTAAGAGGGTCTTTCGCCTCCATGTTGACATCAAACTCTTCAAAGGAACCTTCATCTGCAATGGTTTTTATCCTGTCCTTGGCATTGAGTCTGAAAAGTCTGGCACACTTGGGACATATCCTAAGCTTGCCCAGATCCTTCTTCTCTATTATATTTCCGCAATCGGGACACTTTATAAAACCTGCGGGTACCTCTTCTTTTTTCTCTTCGGCTTCATTCTTTCCGGGTTTATTGGAAACGATGTCCTTTATCGCCTTTGCCTTTTTCTTTAAGCCCTCAACATCCGAAACCTTTAATCTGTCTTTAAGATTATCAATTAAACTCATTTTCGGCCCTCTCTTTAAAACATAAATGTAAGTTCCGCCTCGGCTACTTTTTTATCTCCCACATAGGCAACACCCTTGCCTATGCCTGCCATTTTCTTGACCTTTATCATTTCAACTTCAAGCCTTAAGGTGTCTCCCGGAACCACCTTACCTCTGAACTTTGCCTTGTCTATACCGCCAAAGTAAGCTATTTTGCCCTTGTTTTCTTCCATGGAAAGTATAACATAGGCTCCTGCCTGTGCCATAGCCTCTATTATAAGAACACCCGGCATTACAGGCTCTCCGGGGAAGTGACCCTGAAAGAAGTTTTCGTTTATGGTAACATTTTTAATGGCTGTTATTTTATTTTCCGATACTTCTTCTATCCTGTCTATAAGGCAAAAAGGATATCTGTGAGGTATTACCGATTGTATCTGCTTTATATCCAACATTTCAGCCCTCCCACTTTTTAAGACATATAACGCCGTTGTGTCCGCCGAAACCTAAGGTGTTGCTGAGAGTGTATTTAACTTCTTTTTCCTTAGCCTTGTTTACGGTATAATCAAGGTCGCACTCCTCATCGGGTACTTTGTAACCTATAGTGGGGGGTATGAAACTGTCCTTCATAGCTATAACGCAAGCAATTGCCTCTATGGCACCCGTAGCACCTAAGAGATGGCCTGTCATGGACTTTGTGGAACTTATTGAAACCGTTTTTGCATACTCACCGAATGCCTTCTTTATGGCTAAAGTCTCCGAGGCATCGTTTATATGGGTACTTGTGCCGTGAGCATTTATATAGTCTATGTCCTTAGGCTCTATGCCCGCCTCTGCCATAGCATTCAACATAGCCTTTGAAGCTCCGTCGCCGTCAAGTCTGGGGCTTGTGATATGGTAGGCATCACAGGTAGTACCGTAGCCTACTATTTCCGCATATATCTTTGCACCTCTTGCCTGAGCGCTCTCAAGAGACTCTATAAACATAACTCCTGCGCCCTCGCCCATTACAAAGCCGCCTCTTTCCTTGTCGAAAGGTATGGAGGCTCTTTCGGGATCGTCGCTTGTGGAGAGAGCCTTCAATGCGGCAAACCCGCCTATACCAAGCTCACATACCGCAGCCTCGGAACCACCCGTTAAAATGTAGTCGCTGTAGCCGTGCTTTATATTTCTGTAGGCTTCGCCTATACAGTGTGTACTTGTGGCACAGGCTGTTACCACTGATATACAGGTACCTCTTGCCCCAAATCTTATAGCAACGTTACCTGCTGCCATATTTTCTATAGCCATGGGTATGAACATGGGAGATATTTTGTTTACGCCCTTGGATTCCAGCTTCCTACCCTGTTCTTCTATTGTTATAAGTCCGCCTATACCCGAACCTATAATAACACCGAAACGCTCCTTGTCTATACTCTCAAGGTCGATACCGCTGTCTTCTACAGCCTGTTGAGCTGCCTCCATGGCATATATGCTGTAAAGGTCCGTTCTTTTAACTTCTTTTTTCTCAACTGTCTGTGCGGGATCGAAATTCTTTACCTCACCCGCTACACTTACCTTGCAATCGGGAGATTCGAATTTAGTGATCTTTCCTATACCGCACTTACCCTCTTTAAGGGATCTTGCATACTCTTCGATATTGTTTCCTATGGGAGTTACCGCTCCCATACCTGTTATAACAACTCTTCTATCCATATATATATTCTCCTTAACCTATGACCATACCGCCGTCTACCGTTATTACCTGACCCGTGATATACTCGTTCTCCGCAAGAAAGACAGCTGTTTTAGCTATCTCCTCGGGCTTGCCGAACCTCTTTAAAGGTATTTGAGAAAGTATACCCTCTTTTACCTTGTCGCTGAGAACTGCTGTCATATCCGTGTCTATCATACCCGGAGCAATGGCATTTACTCTTATGTTCCTTGCGGCAAATTCCTTTGCGGCACTGTAGGTCACACCTATTACTCCCGCCTTGCTTGCGGCATAGTTGAGCTGTCCCACATTTCCCGCAAGACCTATAACACTGCTCATATTTATAATGTTACCGCTTTTCTGCTTAAACATTATTTTGCTTACATGCTTTATCATATTGAAGGTGCCTTTAAGGTTGGTCTGTATAACGGCATCAAAGTCCTCTTCACTCATTCTGAGTACAAGACCGTCTTTCGTGATACCTGCGTTATTTACAAGAACATCTATACTGCCCAGCTCCTCATTGGCTTTTTCGGCAAGGTCTTTTGCCTGTTCAAAATCGCTTACATCAGCCTGTATGGTAAGACATTTCACACCGAAGCTTTCTATCTCGCTTTTGGTAGCCTCGGGGGATGTGGATCTGTAGTTTAATACTATATTTGCTCCCTGTTTTGCAAATTCTGTCGCTATAGCCTTTCCTATACCCTTTGCTCCGCCTGTAACGATCACATTTTTATCTTTTAACATTCCATTCCTCCGCATGTTTTTTCAAGAGATGCCATATCCTCAATATTGTATACAGCCACATTTTTATCCACCTTTTTCACAAATGAAGAAAGGGTCTTACCGGGTCCTATCTCTATAAAGGTATCCACTCCTTGTTCAAGCAGATATCTTACGGTCTGTTCCCATCTTACAGGGCTCATTACCTGTTTTGTAAGTATGGGGATGATATCGTCTTTTGAAGGAACGGGCTTTGCGTTAAGGTTTGTTATAACGGGTACAGCCATATCCTTTATATCTATTTGCAAAAGTTCTTTGTTAAGCTTTACGGATGCGCTTTCAAGAAGAGGTGTGTGGAAAGGTCCCGATACATTCAGCATAACTGCCTTTCTCGCTCCAAGCTCTTTTACTTTTTCCGCAGCCTTTTCCACAGCCGCCTTATCTCCCGCTATGGCTATTTGCCCGGGACAATTGTAGTTTGCTATGTAGCATCTTCCTATGTCTTTTACCTCATCGCAAGCCTGTTGTATCTTTTCTTCCTCCAAGTTCAGTACGGCACACATACCGCCCTCTCCCAAAGGCACAGCCTCCGTCATAAATCTGCCTCTTTTTCTTACAAGCTTTACGGCATCTTCAAAGTCGAAGCTACCGCTTGCCACATGGGCAGAATACTCTCCCAAACTTAAACCTGCCACAAAATCCGCCTTAAGGCCTTTTTCCAAAGCCACCTTTAAAGCCGCAACACTCATTGTAAGTATAGCGGGCTGGGTGTACTCCGTTTCGTTAAGTCTTTCGTCCTCGTTAAAGCATATATCGGATATTTTTATACCCAAAGCCTCATCCGCTTTATCAAAAACTTCTTTGGCACAGGGAAAATTATCGTAGATCTCCTTGCCCATACCTGCCTTTTGAGCACCCTGACCGCTGAACATAAATGCTATCATCTTTTAACCTCCGATTGGGGATATATAATAAATTATTTTACAAGTGCGTTAAATTCTTGCATTATCTCTTCTATTATCTCACTGCAACTTTGCTCTTTGTTTACCATGCCCGCTATCTGACCGCTCATAACAGAGCCGTTATCGATATCGCCCTCTTTAACGGACTTTTGAAGAGCACCTCTGCCGAGAAGGTCGAACCTTGCAAGGTCGGGAGTATCTTTTGCCATTTCCTCTTTCTCTGCTTGAAGGAAGGCATTTGTAAGCTTATTTTTAATAACTCTTACGGGGTGACCCGTGATGTTGCCCGTTATAACGGTAGAAAGGTCGTTTGCCTTTAATATTTTGTTTTTGTAGTTTTCGTGTACGGTACATTCATTTGCCACAAGGAAGCGTGTACCTATTTGTACACCCTCAGCACCGAGCATAAAGCCTGCTGCCATACCTCTGCCGTCTGCAATACCGCCTGCCGCAAGTACGGGGATAGTTACCGCATCCACTACCTGAGGCACAAGAGCCATGGTAGTAAGCTTACCTATGTGGCCACCGCTTTCCATACCTTCTGCTATAACGGCACTTGCTCCTATTTTTTCCATCTTTTTTGCCTGAGCTACACTGGGTACAACGGGTATAAGACAAATATCGTGTTCTTTGAATTTATCCATATACTTTGAGGGGTTGCCCGCTCCCGTAGTAACTACCTTTATGCCCTCACGACATACCAACTCCACTATATCGTCAACAAAGGGTGAAAGGAGCATTATATTTACACCAAAGGGCTTATCGGTAAGCTTCTTGCACTCTTTTATCTCTTTTTCCACCACATCGGCGGGAGCGTTTCCCGCAGCAATAATACCCAGTCCTCCCGCATTTGATACGGCGGAGGCAAGGCTTGCATCGGCTATCCAAGCCATAGCACCCTGAAAGATAGGATATTTTATTCCAAGCATTTTACATAAGCGTGTTTCCATTTTCGGTTCCTCTCTGTTTTAAATTATATTTCTATGAGCATACTGCCCCAAGTCAATCCTCCGCCAAAGCCCGTTATAATTATTTTATCGCCTTTTTGGAGCATATTTTCTTCATCCATCTGAGCAAGAGCCATGGGTATACTTGCCGCCGATGTGTTTCCGTATTCGTCTATGTTTACAAAAAATTTATCTACAGATACTTTAAGCTTTTTTGCCATAGCATCTATTATTCTTGCATTGGCTTGATGGGGAACGATATATTTAATATCATCAAAGGTAAGGGAGGCTTTATTTACAACCTCTGCTATGCTTTTAGGCACTGTCTTTACGGCAAAATTAAATATCGCCCTTCCGTCCATTTCAACATAGGGCTTTGGCTCTCCCTCATACTTATAAAGTGTATTGTTCACGGGAGAATACAAGGTGGTAAGCTTGTCCGCATCCGTACCCCTTGCATGGAGGTCTTCCGCTATAATGCCGCCTGTACTTCCCGCACTTAAAACAGCAGCCCCCGCTCCGTCGCCGAATATTACGCAGGTACCTCTGTCCTGCCAGTTAAGCACCTTTGAAAGACACTCCGCACCTATAACAAGTATGTTTTTGTATGCTCCGGATACTATGAATTTATCGGCACAGCTTAAAGCATATACAAAGCCCGAACAAGCCGCACTTAAGTCGAAAGCAAAGGCATTTTCGCAGCCTAAGGCTCCCTGTACTATACAAGCACTGCTTGGGGTATTGTAATCAGCCGACATGGAGGCAAGTATTACGGCATCTATATCCAAAGGGGAAAGTCCCGCCTTTTCAATAGCCTTTTTCCCTGCCTTTACAGCCATATCCGATGTGTTTTCTCCCCGTGAGATGTGCCTTCTTTTTATACCCGTTCTTGTGGTTATCCACTCGTCACTGGTATCTACTATACGGCTCATTTCATCGTTGGTAAGCACATAGCTCGGCGCATACATAGCTGTAGATAATATATTGCTTTTTACCATATACCTCTCCTTTAAACAGTATTCAAAAACCTGTTGAGACTTGAAAATGCCTCAACAAATTTTTCCGCCTCATAGTCGGACAGATCCACTATAAGGCTCTTTACAAGCTCAAGATGAAACTTTTGATGTATCTTGTAAAGTCTCTTTCCTTCGGGTGTGAGGGAGAGCATATAAACTCTTTTGTCAAAATCGGAACGGTCTCTTACCACCAATCCTTTTTTAACAAGGTGATTTACAGCCACCGTCAAGGTTCCCAAAGTAACATCAAGCTTATTGGCTACGGCGGACATGGTCTTCGGTACATACATACCTATAGCATCTACGGTATGAGCCTCACTGACCGACACATTGTCAAAACCGCCTTCTTTTATAGCCTTTTGCTCGCCCTTTGTAATATCGTTAAAAGCCCCGATAATAAGGCGATTAAGCTTCTCAAATGTGTTTTCCAATTTAAAAACCTCTTTTCCTTGAAGTACACATAAAAAACTTTGATATTCAAAGTATACCAAATATCCCCCTTAAAGTCAAGTGTTGCATAATTTTGAAAAAGGCAAATATATAAACCCTTTGCATCATGGTTAACAAACCAAACACAAAGGGTTTTTGTTATACAACATTAAAACTCATAAATCGCAAGTCAACTATTTCAAATAGCTAACGCAGTCAATTCTCTCTACATACTTACAGTGTTTTTCTAAAAATCTTTCTGTTTCTTCTTCCGAAAGCTGTGTATAATGTTTACCGAATACAATTCTAATTGCATTGGTTTTCAGCGAATAAACCGTAAATTTCTCGTTGCAATCAAAAACAGATATCTTTCTATTTGACAATAACATAAACTTATTTTCAAGCTGTTTTGAGTGTAAGCAATGCAAGAACATAATCTCTTGTTACATCAAATAGTTTCATTACTTTTGCAATAATATCCTCATCGGATACACCATCTAATTTTAATATATCAATAGCCCCAACGATCCTCTGCTTTTTTTATAATCCTCCATAGCCTTGCACATATCTGTCGTCCTTTCAAGCCATTTTAGGCGTAAGTAACGCAAGAACATAATCCCTTGTTACATCAAACATGTCCATAATAGTATTGACAATG
Source organism: Bacillota bacterium (assembly GCA_017444985.1). Taxonomy (GTDB): domain Bacteria; phylum Bacillota; class Clostridia; order Lachnospirales; family CAG-274; genus UBA3680. Next base: position 54,121 of record JAFSVK010000148.1, on the reverse strand, counting down.
TCGGGGTCTGATGTGTTTAATCGTTTCATAGCCTCAATAGCCCCAACGATCCTCTGCTTTTTTGTATAATCCTCCATAGCCTTACACATATCTATTGCCTCCTCCTTTTCTTGAAATTCAAGTCCGAGATTTGTTACGGCATTTAGAAAAACCGCCGTATCTCTGTCTATCTTTTTATGATTTGTGGATTGTATTACTTCCACAACACCCTCATTTTGATATTTCAACACCTTCATAGCAAGTCCAAGGTCGGTGTGAAATTTATCAAAATCGTTGTCATTCATATTCGTAGGTGCTATTAAATTCACCCAATAATTAGGTATAAATTTAAGAAGCTCTTTATCCTCTATATCCAACATACCGTATAGATCCAAAGGCCCGTCCCACTCCTCCGCCGACAAATATACAGTCAGTGTGATTATGGGAATTATCTTATCTTCCTTGCGAAAACCCGACAAGAACTCTGCACTTGTAAGTTTTATTTTTACGGTACCGTTGTCAATGCTTAGATCGGCATTCTTTGAGTCATTTTTATAAGATTTCCTCGATTCGTTGACCTGACTTGCATATCCAAGCATATCATATAAACCGTTTTTAACAGGCATAGCATAGTGTATTTTATCCTGTACCTCGGAACCGAGTATAACATACACAGCCCTACCGTCTGTCATTGCCGACCATATTTTTAATACATCTCTGCTCTTTTGTATTGGCACTCTTGCTCCGTTTCCGTAGGGAACAGAGATCTCCGTTGTGTCGAGTTCCCTCAACTCATGGGCTTTTATAACGTTTTCTCCGTTATATAACTTAAAATTAAACATATCGGCAAATATTGAATTTTTCGAAAAATATAATTTGCTTTCCGTATCGATCACACCCATTTATATCACCCCAAATTTTGAAAAAAACTTTTATCGGCATTCCCCTAAATCTTCTACCGATATTATTTTACCATATTGCAAAAAGTTTGTAAAGATTATAAACGCACCAATATACAACAAGGGACTGTGAAAAACTTATCATTTTTGTTTTTCACAATCCCTTTCATTCTTGTATCTCCTAACATAACGAGTAATCGTTACACAACACCCTCTAATTTTTCATAAAGGGAGGGAAGGTATTTTTTTAAATTAACGGGAGCAAAGTTATCGTCTACAAAGCAATGCTCCGTGGAGCCCGTTACGAGGGTATCTCCCTCTTGGTTTTTAACATCGTAAGCAAAGACCATTTTAGCTCCGCCGAACTTTTCCACCCTTGTATGGATGTAGACTTTTTCGAAGTATTTAGCTCCTTTTTTATACTTACAATCAGCCTTTGTTACGGGCATCATTACGCCCATAGCCTCCATATCTCGGTAGAGTATGCCGTTTTTAGCCATAAGGTCTGTTCTTGCCTCTTCAAACCAGCAAAAATATTTTGAATGGTGCACAACACCCATTTTATCGGTCTCGTAGTATTGTACCACTCTTGCATATATATTGGTATTCAAGCCTTTACGCTCCTTAACCTATAAGCTGTTTTTTAACATAGGCTTCTATGTTTTCTCTTTCTATAACATCCTCGTGGAGCACGGGTCTTTTATCTATACCCTTTATAGGTGCGGGTACGGATATTTTGCTTACCTTCTCCAACTCTTCAAGAGCCTTGAAAGGATCTATACCCTCGTATTTTTCATCTATGGCTTTTAAAACATCCTTTGCGAATTTAAAGGGGCTGGCGGTGGAAACTATAACATTTTCGGTGTTATCTCCCGTATTTGCCACATATTTTTTGTATGAAGCATAAGCCACTGCGGTATGGGTGTCCATAACATAGTTTGTAGCCTCAAAAAGCTCTTTAACAGCCTCCAAAGTTTGGGATGTTGTGGCGTATTCTCCCGCAAACTCTTTGTTCACCTCAAAAGAATACTTACCCTCTTTTGAAAGCTTGCCCATAACAGAGCTTATTTTCTCCGTATCCTCGCAGGAATGGTAGAGAAGTCTTTCAAAATTGGAGGATATGAGTATATCCATGGAAGGTGAGGGAGTAAGTATAAAATCTCTGTTTATATCATAAACTCCCGTTTCAAAGAAGTCGAAAAGTACTTTATTGTCATTTGATGCACATATAAGCTTATTTACGGGAAGACCCATGTGCTTAGCGTAATATCCCGCAAGTATATCACCAAAGTTACCCGTAGGTACGGTAAAGTTAACTTCCTGTCCCACCTTTATCTTTCCGCTCTTTACCATTTGAGTGTAAGCATAGAAGTAGTATACTATCTGGGGTGCAAGTCTGCCTATATTTATGGAGTTGGCAGAGGAGAATACATAGCCCTTTTCTTTAAGCTCAGCCTTTAAAGCATTGTCTGTAAATATTCTCTTTACGGCACTTTGGGCATCGTCAAAATTACCCTTTATGGCAACCACCTTGGTATTTTTACCAACTTGTGTTACCATCTGTCTCTTCTGTACGGGAGATACTCCCGTTTCGGGATAAAATACTATTATCCTTGTGCCCTCCACATCGGCAAAGCCCTCTAAAGCGGCTTTACCCGTATCTCCGCTTGTGGCTGTAAGTATAACTATATCTTCCTTAACACCGTTTTTCCTTGCTGCAGTCTTTAAAAGATAGGGAAGTATGGAAAGTGCCATATCCTTAAATGCTATGGTCTTTCCGTGAAAAAGTTCAAGGAAATTGTACTTTCCCGCAGATACCACGGGGGCTATAAGTTTTGTGTCAAACTTATCATCATAGGCATTGTTTATACAAAACCTAAGCTCTTCCTCGGTATAATCCGTAAGTAAAAGTCTCAAAACTCTGTAAGCCAGCTCCCTGTAATCGTAGCTTAAGCTTTCCTCCAAAGTAAAGTCTATAGCAGGGATACTTTCGGGAACAAAAAGACCTCCGTCCTCGGCAATACCCTGTACTATAGCCATACTTGCAGTTACTTTTTTCTCGCTTCCTCTTGTACTTTTATACATAATATCACTCATTTTTTTACCTCTTATAAATTATATGCGGTTTGACATTTTGATTGATATAATAAACCAATACGCACTTTTTGTCAATAGTCCCTTTGCCTTTCCTTCCATTCTCTGTATTGATACTTATCCATAAGTATCTCTCTGCCCTTTGTTCCGCCGTTGTCGGGGCCTACGATACCTCTTTCTTCCAGCTCATCCATTATGGAGGCGGCTTTGTTGTAGCCTATTTTAAACCTTCTCTGCAAGGCGCTTATAGAGGCTTTTTTGGAATTTACAACATATTCTATAGACTGCATGGTAAGGTCTGCACTTTCGGAGTCGCTGCTTCCGCTGTCGGAGGAGGAAGCATCTTCGGAGGCTCTTTCTATTTCTCTGAGTATCTCACTGTCGTATGTGTCGGTATCTACTTTTATGTAGTCTACTATCCTTTCCACTTCCTCATCGGTAACAAAGGCACCCTGCACTCTCTTAGGCTTATCCATACCAGCTATCATAAGGAGCATATCACCCTTACCCAAAAGCTTTTCCGCCCCGTTGGTGTCAAGTATCGTTCTTGAGTCTATAGCTTGAGCCACCTTAAAGGCTATTCTTGAGGGTACGTTGGCCTTTATAACACCTGTAATAACATCTACGGAAGGTCTTTGGGTGGCAAGCACAAGGTATATTCCCGCAGCTCTTGCCAACTGTGTTATTCTCATTATGGATGCTTCCACCTCTTTTTTGGCTTTATTGGATATAAGCATAAGGTCTGCAAGCTCATCCACAATAACAACTATTCTCGGCAATTTCTCCGTAGGTGCCTCTTTATTCAGCTCCTCATCTTTACCCTGTTCAAAAAGCTTGTTATAACCGTCAAGGTTTCTCACCCCGTAATCGGAAAGAAGCTTGTATCTTCTGTCCATCTCCCTGCATACCCAGTTTAAAGCACCCGCCGCCTTGTGGGGGTCTGTTACCACAGGCACAAGAAGGTGAGGAACACCGTTGTATACACTGAGTTCCACCACCTTAGGGTCTATAAGTATAAACTTGACCTCATCGGGTCTGGCTTTGTAGAGTATACTTGTTATAAGAGAGTTTACACACACGGACTTACCCGAACCCGTAGCACCCGCAATAAGGAGGTGGGGCATTTTGGCAATATCCGTAACTATAACATTACCCGTAATATCCTTACCTATACCGAAGGTGGTCTTGCTTTCGGAGTTGTTGAACTTCTCGCTTGAAAGCACCTCGCTAAAGTATACGGCAGACACCTTATCGTTGGGTATCTCTATACCTATCATGGATGTTCCCGGTATGGGAGCCTCTATTCTTACGCTCTTTGCCGCAAGACCTAAGGCTATTTCCGTTTCAAGATTGCTTATTTTGCTTACAAGCATACCTTCGGGAGGTATTATCTCATATCTTGTAATGGCGGGACCCTTACTTATGTGATGTACCTTTATATCTATCTTGAACTTTGAAAGGGTATCCACAAGCTTTCTTGCACCCATTAAAAGCTCTTCTTTATCAAGCTTGGCGCCGAGGTCGGGATTTTTACCCAAAAATTCCAGCTTAGGGAATTTATACTCCACTACCTCGTTTTCGGTACTGAGTTTGTCTACTGTCTTTATTTCCTCCGTAGCAACCACAAGGGGAGTTTCTCCCGGAGCAAATTGGGCACTTACCTGCCTTTGAGCGGTCTTGTTCACCTCATCCATGGTCTTTTGAGCCTCGTCGTCATCGCTTGAAAGCTCCACATCGGGGGTGTCGTTATTTATGTTTCGTACATACTGCTCCTTTGCGGGAATAGGTGAGTAGCCGTAACTTTCCGTAGGTGTTTTGGGCTGTGCGCCTGCGGTAACATCGTATACGGGAGGCGCCACATCAAGTTGCGGTTTATCCTCTTCTATATCGCTGAGCCAAGGTAAATCGGGCTCTGCCGCCGAATCGCTTACGGGAATATCCTCTATAGGTTCTTCCTTGGGCTTTTGCACAGCTTCTTCCCGTTTTGAAACTTGCTCAAACTCTCTTCTCTTGGTTTGTTCTATTTTTTCTTTTCTCTCCTGCCATCTTCTGTCTTCTTCCTCGGCAGTTCCCGTGTTTTCGCTTAAAACTTTGTTAAATCGGCTTCCCGCAGAGGCATTTTCCGTTTTTAACTTATTGAAATCATCCTCATCGATATCGGGCATATCTTCATATATGTTTATAAGCTCGTAGCTTTCTTCACCGCTTTTGACCTCTTCTATTTTGCTTTGAAGTTCGGGAACGTTCTCGGGACGATGGTTTTGAGATATTATCCTGTTGTTTTCGTTTACGATATCTTTTTCCAGTATAAGAGCGGTCTCCTCTTTAGGTCTCTCCCCTATACGAATATCCACTCTTACCCCTCTTTTATTTACGCTTCTGCCCTTGGGTGCGGGCTTCTTTTCCTTTGTTTTATGTACCTTTATATTTGAAGGAAGGGGCTTTTCTTCTTTCTTTTCTTCCTTCTCCTCTTCCGCTTCTCTTTCTTCTATTTCGTAGGATCTTTCTTCGTAGTAGGTATCCGCCTCTTCCTTTACACCGTCTATCCAGTTTGCTATATTGTTAAGACCGTTTCTTATGGATTTGCCCGTTACCACCAATATAGACACTACAAACAAGGCAATAAGCACTATATAGGCACCCATCTGCCCTATGATCTTTGATAGACCGCCTCCTATAAGACCACCTATAAGTCCTCCGTTTTTAAGGGAGCCGTTTAGGTATACGAACCTTATAAATTCCTTTAAGTTAAAGGCGGTTTTTTCGCTGTATGTCATAATGTGGGCAAGAGCCAAAAATATAACAAGCACTGCCGCCACAGTCAAAGTTTTAAACTTAAAGCCCTCCGACTTGTCCTTACCCCTTAATACCTTTACGCACAAAATAATAAGAGCCAAAGGTATAAGTATAGCTCCCATACCGAAGGTGTGCTTCATAAAGGTAGCTACATGTCTGCCTATTATACCCGAACTTTTTTCCGTAAGTACAAATATTATAAACAGCAAAGATACCCCGAGGCCTATAACCGCCTTCACCTCCGTGGAAACTCTTGTTTTCACGGGGGAGCTGTGGCTTTTTTTATCCTCTCCGCTCTTTTTTGATGTATTTGACGACTTTACAGTGGGCTTCTGCGCCGTCGTCTTCTTTATTTCTTTCTTTTTTGAACTACTCTTTTTGGATTTACTTTTTTTTGATTTTGCCATTTTACTTTTCTCCGATGTTGCCATTTTGGGAATACCCGCTCAATATTATATCACAAAAATAAAACATCTATTTTAAAATTATATTACAAAGAATAATGAGAGAAAAATATCCCATCCACAGAAATTTTCAAAATTTTTTGACACTTCTTGTTTTTAAGGGTATAATGGTGTTGTCAGTAATACAAAAAGGAATGTATAAAACATGGATCAAAAAGAAAAGAATTTTTACACCAAAAAAAGCGTTATACTCATTGTTGCCGTGATCGCAAACGCTCTTTGGGGAAGCGCCTTCCCCGCCATAAAAACAGGATATGAAGTTTTCCGCATCACAAACGGCTCCGTAGCGGATAAACTTGTGTTTGCGGGTATACGCTTTATATTTGCGGGACTGCTGGTCACCCTATTTAACTTCATATCAAAAAGAAGCCTGTCTCTTCCTAAAAAGAAGGATATTAAAGGCATAGTATTGCTTGCCATGGTACAGACTTGGCTTGAATATATATTTTTTTATATAAGCCTTACAAATCTTTCGGGAGTAAAGGGCTCTATCATAAACTCTATGGGTAATTTTTTTGCGGTGTTGATAGCTGCTGTTTTTCTTAAAAACGACAAAATGACCCTTCCCAAAACCCTCGGCTGTATCTTGGGCTTTGCGGGTATAGTGATATGTAACAGCGCTCAAACCATAGACTCGGACTTTTCCCTTACGGGTGAGGGTTTTATGCTTCTTGCCGCCTTTTGCTTTGCCTCGGGTGCCGTAATAACAAAGGTTTTTGCTCAAAACACTGAACCTGCCGTACTCACAGGCTTTCAGCTAATGCTCGGTGGCTTGTTACTTTTAATATCGGGTATAGTGTTTGGCGGCTCCGTAACCTTTTACGGCATAGACTGTGCTTTAAGCATAACCTACCTTGCCCTGCTCTCTGCCATAGCCTTTACACTTTGGGCAAAGCTTCTTAAATACAACCCCGTAGGGAAAATATCTCTTTTCGGATTTTTAAACCCTATTTTCGGCGTGATACTTTCGGGTATAATACTCGGTGAAGACTTTTTGAATATAAGGCTCATACTGGCTCTTTTTCTGGTGTCCGCAGGTATATATACCGTAAACTATGCAAATATAAAAACACCTCTTCCTAACAAAAAGCAAGAATAAAAGTAGTGCTTAATTACATTATTAACAATTTTTACATTTAAACTTATTATATTTAATAAAACAACACAAAAAAACTATTTTTCTACTATATATATTCTTGACATATTTTGAGTATAAGAGTATAATCAAGCGTAGATTTTTGCGTTTTAAAATATTGCGTTTAAAAAAGGAGTTTATTATGAAACACATCGACGTTATAGACCTGTTAAAAGACAGTTCACTTGTAAACACCACAGTCACGGTCTGCGGTTGGGTAAGGACCTCAAGAGATTCTAAAAATATGGCATTTATAGAATTAAATGACGGTACCTCCCTTAAGCATTTACAAATCGTTATAGACAAAAATGTTATACAGGACAGTTCAAACTACTTAAAACTCGGCTCTTCTTTGAAGGTAACGGGTACCCTTGTTCCCTCTTTGGTGCAACAGGGCGGTGTGGAGATAAATGCCTCCTCTATAGAAGTTTTGGGTGCTTGCCCTACGGAATATCCCCTTCAGAAGAAAAGACATACTCTTGAATTTATGCGTACCATCCCCCATTTAAGAGTAAGAGCCAACACCTTTAATGCGGTATTTCGTGTAAGGAGCAAAATGGCTACAGCCATACACGAATATTTCCAGAAAAATCACTTTGTATATGTACATACACCCATACTTACAAGCAGTGACTGTGAGGGTGCGGGAGAAATGTTCACAGCTACCACTATAGGCTATTCCAAAGACTACAAGAGCGAGGAAGAGTACTATCAAAACGACTTCTTCGGTCGCAGAGCGGGCCTTAGCGTATCGGGTCAGCTTGAGGGCGAAATGGCGGCTATGGGTCTCGGTAAGATATACACCTTCGGCCCCAGTTTCAGAGCCGAAAACAGTAACACACCCCGTCACGTAGCGGAATTTTGGCATGTAGAGCCCGAGGTAGCCTTTGCAGAGCTTGACGATATCATCGAGATAGCCGAGGATATGATAAAATACATCATAAAATACGTTATGGAAAACTGCCCCGACGAGCTTGATTTCTTTGAGAAGCACTTTGAAAAAGGTCTTAAGGAAAAGCTTGCAAACGTTGTTTCCAGCGACTTTAAAGTACTTGACTACACAGAGGCTATAGAGCTTTTGAAAAAGGCGGATGTAGAGTTTGAATACCCCGTAGAATGGGGAGCGGACCTTCAAACAGAGCACGAAAGGTACATTACGGAAAAACTCTTTAACAAGCCCGTATTCGTGACCAACTACCCTAAGGATATAAAGTCCTTCTACATGAAGCAAAATCCCGACGGCAAAACCGTAGCGGCTACCGACCTTCTTGTACCCGGTGTAGGTGAGATCATAGGCTGTTCCGAAAGAGAGGCAGACCTTGACAAGCTTTTAGCCGCTATGAAGAGCAAAAACATGACTCTTGACGAATACAGCGATTATCTCGACTTAAGACGCTTCGGTTCCGTACCTCACAGCGGTTTCGGTTTGGGCTTTGAGAGAATTATAATGTATGTTACGGGTATATCCAACATCAGAGACGTAATACTCTTCCCCAGAACAGTTGGAAACATCAGATAAATCACCTAAAAGGAGAAAAACCAAAATGTATGATCTTTTTATTCCCGAAGGTTACACTTCCGTATTGGATCTAAGAAACACCCAAAGAGCCATAAAACTTTGCAAGGATGTATTTGAAAGAAGACTTGCCAAAGTCCTTAATCTCGAAAGAGTAACAGCCCCCCTTATGGTATGGGGCAACAGTGGTATAAACGACGACTTAAACGGTGTTGAGAGAAAAGTCGAGTTCGATCTTAAGGAAATAGGAGGAAGTGCCGAAGTCGTTCAATCCCTGGCAAAATGGAAGAGAATGGCTCTCCACAGATTCGGCTTCAAACCCGGTGAGGGTCTTTATACGGATATGAACGCCATAAGAAGAGATGACAATGTAGATAACCTTCACTCCCTGTTTGTAGATCAGTGGGATTGGGAAAAGGTTATACTTCCCGAGCAGAGAACAATAGAGTTCCTTGAAGCTACGGTGAAAAAAATAGCTCATGCCATATATCTTGCTCAGGAGTTGGTAAAGGCTGATTTTCCCAAGCTTACACAGAATATTTCTCCCAACGTTTTCTTTATAAGCGCCCAGGAGCTTGAGGATATGTATCCCGACAAGACTCCCAAGGAAAGAGAAAACGCCATAGTTAAAGAACACAAGACCGTATTTATAGAGCAAATAGGCGGTGTTTTAAAGAGCGGTCAAAAGCACGACGGAAGAGCCTCCGACTATGACGATTGGTCCCTTAACGGCGACCTTCTGGTTTGGAGCGAAGCCCTTTCCATGGCTATAGAAGTAAGCTCTATGGGTATAAGAGTCGATGCCGCAGCCCTTGAAAAACAGCTTAAAGAGTGCGGTAACGAAGACAGACTTCAATTTGACTACCATAAAGGCATTATGGACGGTACTCTTCCTCTTACGATAGGCGGAGGTATAGGTCAATCAAGACTTTGTCTTCTCATACTTGAAAAAGCCCACATAGGTGAGGTGCAATCCTCTATATGGCCCGAGGAAATGATATCCCGCTGCAGTGAAAAGAACTTGATATTGCTTTGATTTTTAATGGGGGTGTGAATATCATACCCCCATTTTTTGGAGAGTGTATTATGAACTTTTTACGAGAAAACCAACTTAATATTATGCTCATTCTCATAGGTGTATGCGGTATGCTCTCCATATTTTCATTTACCGTAAAGACCCTGTCTCCTCGCAGAAAAGCCGCTCTTACCCTTATGAATTTGGGGAGTATGTTAATACTTATTGCCGATAGGTATTCTTATATTTACAAGGGAGATATAAGCGAGATAGGGCATTTTATGGTGAGACTGGGTAATTTTATGGTCTTTACCCTTACTCTTGTAATAATATATGCCTTTAACGAATATCTCGCAGACCTGTTTAAAAGCAGTACAGGCAAAACACCGAGAAGCCTGCGTATAGTGTATATTTTTATCGTTCTCGGTATACTTCTTGTTATAATCTCGCAGTTTACAGGCTTTTATTACACCTTTGACAAGGGCAGCAACTACATAAGGGGAAAAGGCTTTTTAATAAGCTATATACTTCCCCTGACCATATTTTTCCTTCAGCTTTTTACCATAATACGCTACAGAAAAGCAGTGCGTACCACAATATACATATCTGTACTTATGTTTTCAACAGGGGCATGTTTAGCCTCTTTTATGCAGTTGTTTTTCTACGGTATATCCTTTATAAATATGGCCACCTCCGCTATGATGGTGATATTTTACCTTCTTACCATAAAGGACGTAAACGATACTATAGAAAACTCCTACAGAAGAGAAATAGAGCTTTTGGAAACAGACCGAAAGGAAATAAACAAAATACTTATACAGACTGCCACCGCCTTGGCAGGTGCGGTGGATGCCAAGGACGAATACACCCACGGTCATTCAAGGCGTGTAGCGGAATACGCCCAAATGATAGCCGAGCTTTCGGGTAAAAGCGATAGCGAAAGCTGGATAATATATCTTGCCGGGCTCCTGCATGATATAGGTAAAATAGGTATTCCCGACAATATCATAAATAAAACGGATAAACTTACGGATGAGGAGTATGAAACAGTTAAAACTCACCCCGTAATAGGCAATAAAATACTTGGCAGTATTAAAAAGATCCCCGCCCTTGCCATAGCCGCCCACTACCACCACGAAAGATATGACGGCAAAGGCTACCCCGAGGGCTTAGCGGGGGAAAATATACCCGAATACGCAAGAATAGTGGCTGTAGCCGACACCTACGATGCCATGACATCCAAAAGGTCATACAGAGCTCCCCTCCCTCAAGAGGTAGTTCGCCAAACCATAAAAGAGGGAGCAGGCACTCAATTTGACCCAAGATTTGCCGAAATAATGTTGCAACTTATAGATAATGACAAAAACTATACTATGAAACAAGATTCTTAAGGAGTGAAAAAATATGGATAATAAAGAAATATATGAACTTATAAAAGTACAGTATGAAACAGACCTTGAAACCACCGGACACACCCGAGAGGAAATAAAAAAAGCCCTTGAGTCTCTTACGGAAGAAGACCTTGAAAATATGAAAAACGGTATTTATGCCGATTACTGCCATGCTTTGGAGAAAGAGGAGCAAAACCCACTCTCATGATTCGGAAAAATTTAAAGCCGAGGAAAGGGTTAGTATCGCTTGTATAAATTATTGTTTATCGACTAAAATACAAAAAGGGAAAATCAAATTTTAGCATCAGCGTATAAAAATTTGATTTTTCCATCCTTAGCTTCGATAAATTATAATTTGTGGGTGTGTGCTACCTTTGTGGTTTTGAACGGTACGAATGGGTCTGTGAGCATAGGTGTCGGTTGTTCCATCGTCAGCCCTATGGGCTTCCTTCCCCTCCCGGGGTGGGTACCTCTCCGTCACAGCTGTGCTGTGCCACCTCTCCTTTCAGGCGAGGCTTCCGTTTGGAGGCTTTCTTTCCGCAATTGCAACACCGCATCCACACATTTACATTTTTTGTAGTTTCTGACAATGTATGAAAAGCAAATTTCCTTGCAAAAACCACAACCGAGAAAAAGCCTCGCCTGAAAGGAGAGGTGGCAGCTTTAGCTGACGGAGAGGTCCCGCCACAACTGTAAATTTGTAATTATCGAAACGGATGCCGGAAAAATCAATTTTTTCGCGTAAGCTAAAAATTGATTTGGGACAATAAATTTGGCACGATAAATTTTAATTTATATTGTTATTTCGGTACATATTGTGATATAATCCAAAGATGTGCAAGCCACAATAAAGGGCAGTTCTAAAAAATCATAAACGAAAGGGAAAACAATGTTTGTATATATTTTATCTGTTATATTAACTCTAATTGCGGTAGTTTTTTTATTTGTACCGCCCCTACCCATATTTAAAAAAATTTACACAAAGAAAAATATAATACTTTACTGTTGCACGGGATTTTCGTTTTTACTTTTCTTGCTTGAATGTGCAGGTGTTTTGGATGCGGGGGGATACCGTTTTATAACATTTTATGTTTTTGTGATCGGTGCCTTTGCATCTGTCTACAGCACTGTTCACCAAAAAGCAAGCAAGCTTCTTCTCGACCTACTGAAAATATTTATTGTGGTCATAATAGCGGAAGTTTTTGTTTTCAATATAAACTCCCTCCACCTCTACGGAAAGAAATACAATGTGGGAGAACTCAATATACGATCTGCGACAACCACAAATTTCGACGGTTTACAGAATATATCCCAGGGATATACCGCACTGGAATTTAACAACTTATCCGAGAGGATAGGCACAATAAAAGTAGATGCCTCCTCCACCAAGAGAACCAATTTTGAAATTTTCTTCGATGTTACCGACGATACCCACATGGGAAACTATCGTCTCAACAATGCAAAAATACAGATAATAGAGAAAAATGAGGCAACAAAGCAGGGTATTTTCAACTTTTTCGGCGATGTGCATGATTTGAAAATACACTTTGATGCAAACGAAGGCGAAAAAATATATGTGAACAAAATAACAATAAACGAACCTATCGTTATGAACTTCTCTCTTTTAAGGTTCGCTATTGTTTTTCTGTTCTTCGGTTTGATATATCTCCTTAAAAATTTGGAGGTCTTCAAGCGCCCCTATATTGAAAACAGCAAGACCATAAACCTCATTGCCTACGGTATGACGGTAGTACTCTGCATTTTCGCCCTCTTTTTAACAAACTGCGGACGAAGCGGAGACTTAAAAGGTGACTTTTCTTCATTAGGCGGAAATCAGATGACCAAGGAATTGGTAGATGCCTTTATGAAGGGACAGACCCACCTTGTATACGATAATGTAAATCCCAAACTTGAATCCATAGCAAACCCCTACGATTGGTCCTTGAGAGACAGCGAAAATGTAGGTGCCTATCCTTGGGATCACCTTCTTTACAACGGCAAATACTACTCCTACTACGGCATTGCCCCTGTATTGTTGATGTTTTTGCCTTATAAAGCCATAACGGGATATTATTTCCCCTCTTGCTGGGCTGTTTGGCTCTTCGGAGTAGGCGGTATCTGGTTCTTGACGGCATTTTTCCTCACCTTTATAAAGAAATTTTTCAAAAATCTAAAGGGAGAAAACGTCATACTTTCCCTGTTACTCTTGCAGGTAACAAGCGGTATTTGGTTTTGCTTTAAAGACGGAAACTTTTACGAGATCGCACAAAGTTCGGGCTTCCTTTGCACGGTGGGAGGAGCATACTTCCTCTTAAAGTCCAACATTATAGGTGAGGGAAAGATAAAAAATATATACTGCGCCCTATCAAGTGTTTTTCTGGCTTTGGGTGTACTTTGCAGACCTACCCTTGCGGTGTACTGTATAGCGGCACTTTTCTTCATATTCTTCGGCTTTTATGTTAAACACAACAAGAAGTTTGATATTAAGTACATTCTTGCCACCCTCCTACCCTTTGTGGTGATAGGGTCTGTACAGATGATATACAACTACGCAAGATTTAACTCTGTATTCGACTTTGGAATACAGTACTCCCTTACCATAAACGACTTTACAAGAACGGAATTTCACACCCAACTTGCCACTATAGGTTTTGCAAACTACCTGTTTAACCTGCCCGGTTGGAGTGAGACCTTCCCCTTCTTCCAAAGACCTCAGGTGTTGACATTCAACCCCCAAGGATACTACTTTGTAGCTACCTCTGCCATTACGGGACTTTGTTTCAAGGCTCTGCCCGTACTGTCCTACAAAAGCGGATTTAATGCCTACAAAGCCTGTGAGAGCGTACACAAGAAATTTTACGCACTTTTGATAGCAGTGACCTGTATAGCTTGTCCCTTTGCTATTATACTCTCCATTTGGGAGAGCGGCTACGGTGCAAGATACTGCGTGGACTTCGCTTGGCAATTTATATTGGGTGCATACGTTATAGCCTTTACACTCTATGAAAAGTCTTCGGGAAAACGCATTCTTGACAAGCTTTTACGACTTTCAACATTTTTGGGACTCTACTTCTCCTTTGGCGAGGTTTATATGTGGGTGGCAAACTCCGCCGTTAGCAACTATCAGATCAAACTCCTTAATCTGGGACGTTTATTTGAATTTTGGAGGTAAATATGGAAAAACTACCTACTTTATATATGGTGATACCCTGCTACAATGAGGAAGAGGTATTGCCCGAGACCTCAAAAAGGCTGGCGACAAAGATCACCGACCTTATTGCAAAGGAAAAAATCGCAAAGGATAGCAAAATAACATTTGTAAATGACGGTTCAAAGGATAGAACTTGGGAACTTATAGAACAGTTACACGAGGAAAACCCTATTTTCTGCGGAGTGAAGCTTTCACGCAACAGAGGACACCAAAATGCCCTGCTCTGCGGCCTTATGACCGTGAAAGAGGACTGCGATATAACCATCTCCATGGATGCGGACCTTCAAGACTCTATAGATGCCATTGACGAAATGGTGGATAAGTACAAAGAGGGTTGCGAGATCGTCTACGGCGTAAGAAGTGCAAGAAAGACCGATACCTTCTTTAAAAAGTTTACTGCCGAAGGTTTTTACAAGCTTATGAAATTCCTTGGAGCGGATGTTGTTTTCAACCACGCCGATTATCGCCTGCTGTCAAAAAAAGCTCTTGACGGCCTTGAAAGCTTCGGCGAGGTCAACATATTTTTACGCGGTATAGTGCCTATGATAGGCTATAAGAGTGGCATGGTCTACTACGAAAGAGGCGAGAGATTTGCGGGAGAGTCCAAGTATCCCCTTAAAAAAATGCTTGCCTTTGCTTGGGAGGGAATAACAAGCCTCTCAACAAAACCCATAAAGCTTATAACGTTTTTAGGCTTCGCTATATTCATAGTCAGCTTGATAATGCTTGCCTACTCCCTTTTCAGACACTTTACGGGACATACGGAACTGGGCTGGACCTCCACAATAGTATCTGTTTGGGCACTGGGAGGTTTGCAACTTTTGGCAATAGGCGTTATAGGTGAGTATATAGGAAAAGTCTATTTGGAAACAAAGGCACGTCCTAAGTTTATAGTAGAGAAGTATTTGAGAAAAACAGAGGACGAGGAAGAAAGTAAATAGTAGTAGCAAGGCTGTGAAAGTGGTTTCACAGCCTTGTTGTTTTATGATTTCAGTCGATGAATTATAATTTGTGGGTGTGTGCTACCTTTGTGGCTTTGAACGGTACGAATGGGTCTGTGAGCATAGGTGTCGGTTGTTCCATCGTCAGCCCTATGGGCTTCCTTCCCCTCCCGGGGTGGGTACCTCTCCGTCACAGCTGTGCTGTGCCACCTCTCCTTTCAGGCGAGGCTACCGTTTGGAGGCTTTCTTTCTGCAATTGCAACACCGCATCCATACATTTACATTTTTGTAGTCCCTAACAATGTATGAAAAGCAAATTCCCTCGCAAAAACCACAACTGCAACAAAGCCTCGCCTGAACAGCCACAGCTGACGGAGAGGTTCCGCCACAAAGACAAAGTTGTAATTACCAAAACCAATGCCGGAAAAATCAATTTTTTCGCGTAAGCTAAAAATTGATTTGGGTCAACAAATTATAATTTACACCTGATAATTTACAAGCTCTGTTTCCACCTTCTCCACACCCAATAATTTTTTCATAGCAAACTTATAAAGCGCCAGCTGTCCGCTGTATTTCTCGTATAGTTTTTTTGTAAAATCGGGGGAAGCATCCCTGTTTCTGTTGGACTTATAATCAAGTACGGTGGCAACATTTCCCTTTACAAGTACAAGGTCTGCCGTGCCGTTTACCCAAGTGCCAAGACTTACATTTTCATCAATGGCCTCGGAAAGGGTCCTCGCCTCTTCTCCACTATCTATAAAGAATGAAAAAGGCAGTTCCGTATATACACTGTCGGCAGAGGCTATTTTGTCAAGAAGAGCATCATCTTCGGCAAAAGCTTTTGCAAAGGCTTTAAGTCGGGCTTCGTAGGTGCTTGCATTTTCACCCATATTCTCCATACCCTCCGACATAGCAACAGCTATGGCGGTTTTGGTGTAGGCGGGAATTTTACTTTTGTCCTTACCCGATGATATGTAATCATTTACAATAAGCTCAAACATACGGTGCATGGCTGTTCCCAAGTAGTTTGCACGAATATTGTCATCATTTTCCGTATCTTCATCATACACCTTTTCCATATCTGTAACGGCAGAAAAGTTGTCTGTAAGTATTTCGCTATCTACGACATCTTCTCCCTCAAAGCTTTCGGTTTTCTGACTGTGTACAGCCTTTACAAGGCTTGGATTAAGAGTATTATAGAGAGGGGATGTCTGTGCGGAAGATAGCTCTTTTTCCCAATCCTCCCTTTGGATAGGTTTTGCCTCTTCGGTTTTGGGCTCAATATCTTCTTCTAAGTACAAATCATTTACCTTTACACAGCTGTCCTCTGCTACATCGCTGTCTATCCACCCGTCTTTTTTTACCACCTTAGGCATAAATATCAAGGCTTCTCTCGCTCTTGTTGCCGTTACATACTTAAAGCGTTGGTTTTCCGCTTCACGTACCGTTCTTTCCATAGCCCTCAAATCCTCTACAAAAGAAACCAGAGCTTTCTTATACTTTTCTTTTCCTATAGTGGGGTAATAAACTACTTTATCTTCATATCTTTGTTTATATGCTCCGGCGTTAGACTTTTCAGCACCTATATCCGCTATGATAACGATATTGCCCTCCAGCCCCTTCGCTTGATGTACATTCATAAATCTTACGGCATTATAATTTTGCGCCAAAGGAAGATCGTTTCCCGCCTCCGCTACTCTGTAAGCCTTGAAAGCTTCAGCAAGAGAAGCACGGGAGCCCTTATTGTTTTTTAGTACCGTATCCACCATCTGCCTTAGAGTAGATACCGCCATAGTCATTTCCGCCTTATTTATATCTTTGTAAGGCAGTAAAAGGTCTACACGGTGAGACAGATACTCTGCAAGGGCGTAGGCACTCATACCCTTGGTGTATTCATAAAGTGCGCTTACCCTCTCCTTTGCCTTTTCCCATTGCTCATCCGAGGCTCTGAAAAAATCTTCTCCAAGTACGGCTATCATAGCCCCCGCAATACTTTTTTTATCAGAAGAGTTTGCCAGGAAAGAATAGAGTGCTGTAAATCTTCCTATAACAGGTTCGCTTTCTACCTTCTTTTTTGTTCCGAATATTACGGGAATATTGTATTTTTTAAAGGCTTTCTTGTAAAACGCCACATTTGTGGTGTCCTTTGACAATATCAGAAAATCAGAATATTTTACTCTGTCATCTATAAAGCCATTTTCCGTTTTACGCTTTATTTTTACATTTTCGTTATGCACGCACGCTGCAATAAACCTACATACCTCCTCGGCATCTATATCGTTATTTCTTAACTCGCTATTGCTGTTAAACCGATATACACCGTTAAAACATCCCTCATAGTCCCCGGCATCGTTCTTACAGAGCATATCTTTATATTCTTCCGTATCCTTTAAGGCATCTTTAAATTTGGCATTTACCCAAGCTATTATTGCAGGATTGGAGCGAAAGTTTATTTCAAAGCTTTCCGCCTTTGCTCGAGCCTCTACCATTTCATCACGAGTTTCCGTAAATATTTCGGGCTCGGCTCCGCGAAAACGGTATATAGACTGCTTGGCATCCCCCACCACAAAAAGAGCACCATTTTTGAGAGAACCGTCTTCTTCGCAAGCAAGTCCCCAAAGCATCTCCTTTTGTATATGGTCGGTATCTTGAAATTCATCTACATATATACACTTATACTTCTTTGCAAAGTAGCTTCTGGCTCTCTTCGCCTCCTCGGAAGTATTCCCAAGAGACAACAAGTCCCTTGTTTTATAGAGAAGATCGTCATTTGAAAGTTTGGTGTATACCCTACTTTCATTATACTCTTTCGCCGCATCCACAGCTGTTTTGATAGTTGCATAGTAGCCGTAGTTAAAGTAATTTTCTAAATCTTTATGAAGTGAAATTTTCTCTCTTACGATTTCGGCAAATTCCTTTTTAAACTTCCTTATATTTTTCGAGTCTATACCGTTAACATTTCGTTCTTTTAGAACCTTACTGATATCATTTGCCTTTTGCCACACAAATTCGACAAAACCTATGGGTGAAGAGACTTTTTTATTTGCGTCATCCTGTAATAAACATTTCCAATCTGCACCGTAACCAAGTTGACTCTCCGTAAAATCTCTTATTTCTGATATGAAATCAGTGTACATACCTTGAAATACAGCGGTATAATCCGTATTCTCATCTAAAGGACATTCGGGATAAAACACCTGCAGTTTTTTATCAAGCATTTTATTTGCTATATCTTTAAACACAGCTAAAGAATTCTCTTTATGATACCAAAGCTTCACAATGCCCTCATAGCTTTCTTTACGAGAGATAGCATCTTTTACAATGCCCTTTTTGGTATTTTCCAAGTACCACTCTTCAAAGAACCCTTTTTGTTCCTTTTCTTCCTCCTCGGCTTCCATCATAGTTGCATTAAAAGCTATTTTGGCATCGAAGGCACATTCCGAGAGAAGCTTATAGCAAAAACTGTGTATTGTGGATACCGTCATTGTATCTATGTGTAAGAGAGCATTACGGAGATTTTCTTTTTCATTGGGACCTAAGTTTTCATCTTCACATGCCTTTTTTAAGTCCCTTGATATACGGTCATAAAGTTCTGCCGCAGCCTTTTTGGTAAATGTTATCACCACCAACTCTTCGGGCTTTATAACACCGCTTTTAAGTTGGTTTATAATACGCTGTACAATGGTGTATGTCTTTCCCGCTCCCGCTCCCGCAGAAAGGAAAAAGTTGCCGGTACTATCCTCTATTATCTCTTTTCTTTTATCTAACTCCGCACTTATTTTTAAATCTTCTCCGCTCATTTACTCACCTCCCATTCGCAAGGTACATATATCTTTAAAATTGCAATATGTACAATTTTTATACTCATTTTGGGAAATCGCTTCTTGAGAAAAGGTATAGTCTCCCTTATTCAAAGCATTTTTTAAAATAGACTTTTCCTCCTCCGTAAAAGTTTTGAGCTCTTCACCTGTTTTCACTTTACTTTTTTCTGAAAATATATACTCATAAGAAAATGAATCTATATTATCAAGTTTTATATTCCCGTCCCTCGTTTCCCTTGCCAAGGGATATACGATATGTTGCTTGTATGTGTCTTTTCCGTCACTTTTAAAAGTGCCCGATTTATAATCTATAATTCTGTATTTGCCCTCGGCATTTTTGTCTATTCGGTCAATGATACCGTGAAAATTAAGCTTTATACCCTCCTCTTCCATATCCCAAGTGGCATTATTAAATTTTGCCTCACAGGCTATAGGAGTAAAGCCCGAGGTATTAAAATCCTCATGCATGGATATAATATATTTTTTCAGTTGTCGGTCTATATCCCGCTTTTCGGTCTCTCTTACGGTCTCCGAATCGCAAAAGATCTCTTCATCTGCTTTATCGAATACTTCTTTGAATATTTTTCCGTACACAGCTTCATTGAAGGTCGTTTCTTTACCCTCTATGATCACCGTGTTTATATATTCTTCCAGCACCGCATGGCAGTATGTACCTTTGTAGTTTGCCGGTAGCCACTGAGCGACATTTCTTTCGGTAAACTCCTCATTTTGTATGCCGACTATCTTGTTCAGATAATACCCTTGGGGACAATTCAAAAGATTGCCCAGATCCGTAGCACTCATATTCCCTATCTTGCCCGGATCCCTGTCTATTTTTCCGACATTCTTCGCCTCGGGAAAGCTGTCCCAAACAGTAGGTGTGACATTTACACTTTCCTCGGGCAAAGCTTTATATGTATAGGGTTCTTCGGGTAAAGCCCCGTTACCTAAAAGTTCCATGTATAGCGACGAGGGTGTAGCTTGTTTCAACTCCGTGGTATCATATGTAATACTGCTTACAAATATTTTACTATCCTCATCCGCAGTTTTGAGGGTATCTAAAACAATGCTTCGTTTTACATCATTCACCTTTGAAGACTTAAGGTTTTCATCCCCCAGATATTTCTCTATCTCATCATCGTAAAGTACGGGAGACTCCACTATCTTCGAGTTGAATTGCTCTGCGGAAAGACCTATAAAAAAGTTATGCTTTCTTTCAAGCACCTCGAGGGCAGAAAGTCTTACCGCAAGAACACTGTCCGTACGTTCCGAAGACTTTATTTTAATATTGCCTAAAAATGTCAAAAGTGTATCTATGTATTCCTTAAAACTTCCCTTTCCGTAATATTTAAGCTCCCGTCCCACAGAGTAGAACTTGCTGTAAAGAGCCTTTTTTTCTTCAAAATAGCGGTTATTGGTGTTCTTCCTTACAAATTCAAAAAGACCCTTGTATATTTGCAAAATATCCTCGGTATTTTCAAAAATTGCCAAAAGCCCCCTCATAAGGTTGATAAAGGCAAGCTTTCTTTCTCTTTCCTCCTCTATTTCCCCCTGTGTTTTGTTGTTTGAAGTATATTCCTTAGCTTCTTTTTCCTTTTTATCAAGCCAAGGAGCGTAATTATCTATACCGTATATCAAGCCCTTATCCAAGAATGAAATGTATTGATAATAGGGTGAACCGCCCTTTTTGCTATCAAGACAAAGTACGGGACTTGACATTACACTTTTAAGGCTGCTGTACAAAAAACTGTCTTTTGCCCAAGCCAAAATATCCGTCATAAGACCTATAATGTTGATGTTCAACCCACTTACACCGCTTGATATAACACAGGGTATACCCTTACTTTCAAAAACACCTTGTATAATGCTGTCGTATTCCTCTCCCATATAGTAGAGCGCAAACTCTCCCAGCTTTTTATCCTTTTGTTCTGCAATATTATCGGCAACGGCAACTACTTCGTTTTCTATGCCGTATGCGGTGGTAAAGCTTATGTTTTCGGGAAGGTCATGCTTTAAAAATGTTACCTGCTCTTTTCCCTTTGTAAGCTTATCTATATAGCTTTTTTCTATTTCCGTACTGTATTTGTTTTCCAAAGCATAATAGGATATATTGGGGTCATACTCCAATTTTTTTGCACACTCTAAAAGCAAGGCTTTATCAAAAAGCTCATTTTCTTTTAAATAATTTTCGTACAGTTTTATAATATTTTTGATTTCCCCTACTCTGCCCTCGTTTTCCTTAAAATATGCCTGTGTAGGCTTTCCGTTTCTTATTTTGTTTATAACATTTAAAAATTCCGCAGCCGTATTTATATCAAGACTTTCCTCGGGCAAAAAATTGGGTCTGTTGTCTTTTAAAATACCGTAAAGTATGTGAGTACAGGCATTATCGCTTAACACTTGCACTTCTTTCACTTTCTCTAAGCGAGCATACTCTAATATTATTCTTCCCGTTGCTATCTCCCGTAGGGTTTTAATATCCGTATTAAACAGTGCTTTTCTGCTTTTTCTTACAAGCCTGTTGGCATTTTTAACGTTATCGGCAATAAGCACTTTTCTTTTGGTGTCTCTCATATCCAAAAATTGGGCAATATCCACATTATCAGCTCCTTTTCGTGTTTTTTTCAACAAAATAATACGTATTTAATATTTATAAATAAAATATAACATATATAAGTACCGTGTGCAATATAAAATTTAAGTTATAATAATAAAAACGGCGAAGGAACATTTGATCCTAATTTATCGCAGAAACTTTGGATTAAACAAAACTCTGTTGTACAACCTGTAGGGAACGACCCACGTGTCGTTCCGCCGGGAGTAGACATCACTTTTGCACTAAAATATAAAGACTGCTATAAACATTTAACAATGGCATCTCACAGAAATTTTCCCACAAAAAAAGCACCCCGAAAGGTGCTTTTTTGATAACATTAGTTAGATTATTTTTTTCTTCTCTTACATAATCCTCAACAAGCTTACACATACTATCCACTCCCTTCTTAGTGTTCTTCCATTCATTTGCGTTCCGAGATATTTCCGGAATCATCATATCGTCTGGGTCACTAAATGTAAAATCATGAATAAGTTTACCCAAAACCGTAGAATCGTCTTTATAGGCTGCATTTACATATATTATATGCTCCCTATCTTCAAAATCCTTCCCTGTCTCTCGAATTATCCTATCAATATGACCGAATTGCAAATCCGTGACGCAATGAATGAAAATTGACATTGCTAATACCTACGGCTCTAAGTACGGCTTTAAATCGATTTGTTAAAGTTCGAGGTTCTACAATTTTCTCGCTGCCGGATAAAAGGTAGCAATTATCGGCTTTTTGAACTTCTTTAAGTTTGGTTTTGAGAAACGATGAAATAGGTATAACTCTGTCGGAAGATGAAGTCTTGGTAGATGTTACCATTACTCTTGTCTTACCTGTTGTGCTATCGGGTAAACGCTGAACACTCTTATTGACCCCGATAACATTATTTTCAAAATCAATATCTTCCCATCTTAAAGCACACAATTCGCCTATTCTCAATCCCGTATACATTTCTGTAAGCAAAGAAATTGATGTGCAGTCGGATTTCTCGGAAAGGTACTTGTGTAACCTGTTTTGTTCATCTTCACTTAAAAGCTTAAATTTGATGAACGGTTTTGAAATTTTTTATGTTGTTTTTCACAGAATAGTTTTCTTCTGCCCAAGCATTAACAGATTTAATAATAATCAGCATATCCGATATATATTTATCCGATAGACCTTCCGCCCTCTTAAGAGCAACAAAAGCCGATAAAGTTTTATTGGTAACTTTTGAGATAAACACATCGGTGAAATACGGCAGAATGTGATTTTCCGGCTTTGTACGATAGGCAACGACTGAACTTTTTTTGACGGTACTTTCCCTATCCTCAAGCCACGGCTCCGCAAGGGTATTAAAATAGTAGTCCTTTGAATCTTTAAACCCCATCTTACAACGGAGTTTTATCATCTTTTCGTAGACCTCTTTATAGGTGCGTCCGTATACAGACTTGTATTTTCGCCCATCGTAATATATGCGACCCTCGCATCTTCCGTCTTTTCTTCTGTAAATATTTTTTCAGTTTCTTGCCATGATAATATCCTCCTTGCTTGACGGTAAATGACGGTATAAAAATTTTTACCGTTTTTAGGTGGTTTAATAAGCATATTTGCTATATTTGGCATAAAATTAAACCGTTTTACCGTCAATTTTTGTGTGAAATTGTTAATTTAGGGCAATTTTATAAACACCACATACCAATTATTTTATAATATGGATAATGAATTAAAAAATTTTGTTATAATGTACTATTGACAGTGAATTTTGTTTTGTGATATAGTATATTCTGAAGTAAAGTGTGATGTTAGATACAGTGATTTAATAGTACAAGAAATTAGGTAGATTACCTAAAGTAAAATGATTTTGGAAAATTTTTACGGGTGAGGGGCATTATGGAAAGACAAAAACAAAATTTTTTGAATATTCTTAATGCCTACGTAAATGGAACAGATATAGAACTTGAAAAACCCGACTATAACGAAATATTTCATTTAGCAAAAATTAATAGTCTTGAAGCTGTCGTTTATTCAACTTTGAAGCAAAATAAAATAGTTTTAGAAGATACAATTATGAGCAAATATGAAAATATATTTAATGCTACAGTTGTGTATTCTGTTAAGCAGGAATATGTTGCAAATGAAGTTATTAAGTTGATGACGGAACATTCCATAAGACACATATTATTCAAGGGTATTGTTATTAAAGAACTATATCCAACACCCGAATTAAGGACTATGGGTGATATTGATATTATAATCGACAGCGAAAATCGTGAAAAGGTATATGAGCTACTGAAAAACAATGGTTTTGAGTTTGATGAATATTCGTCGCACTCGGAAGTTCTTAATTATAAGAAAAACGGTGTTTTATTTGAAATACATACAAGTTTGTTTGAAAAAGAGTTTTTCAATGGCATCAACCTTAAGGAGTACTACAAAAGCTGTTTTGAACATGCTGTAAACATTAATAATTTAACCTATGAGTTTGATGTTAATGAACATTTTGCTTACATTATTCTGCATATGGCCAAACATTTTGTTGACGGCGGATGCGGAATAAGAATGTTGTTGGACATTGTATTTTATATAAAACGCCACAAAGATATGGATTGGGAGTATATAAGATCTGTATTGGTGCAGTTTGGCGTGTGGGACTTTACCGAGTGCATACTGTCAATCGGAATTGATTTATTCAATGTCAAAAGTCCCGTTGAAAAAGTTGAAGTTAATGATAAGATCATCGAATATATGATAGACGGCGGGGTCTTCGGATATGAAGATAAAAATTTAGATGCGATAAGGATAAACGAGGGTGATTCTTCGCTTGCCGGAAGAGTGATTAAAATGCTGAAAATCATTTTCCCGAGTCATGCAGAATTACAGCGCAGATATAGTTGGGCAAAGAGCTCACCCAAAATTCTGTTGCCATACGGATGGCTTAAAATGTGGCATTTCAGATTATTTAAGCAAAAAGAAAAAAGTTTTGAAAGAGTTAAAAATGCGTTTTTGAATAACAATGATGCTTTGAAACATTTGGAAATGATGAAATCTGTGGGATTAAGAAAGGACTAATGAAAAATGAAAGTTTGTCTTGTAGGCTCATCCGGTGGACACCTAACACATCTATATATGTTAAAGCCTTTTTGGCAGGATAAAGAGAGATTTTGGGTAACTTTTGACAAGGAGGATGCAAGAAGTCTTCTTGAAGGTGAAAAGATGTATCCATGCTACTACCCAAGCAACAGGAGTATTAAGGCTTTAATAATAAACACGATAAAGGCAATCAAAATTCTGCCAAAAGAAAAGCCGGATGTAATAATATCATCCGGTGCGGCTGCAGCGGTTCCTTTTTTTTGGATAGGAAAATTATTGGGTGCGAAAACGGTTTATATAGAAGTTTTTGACCGTATAGATGCACCGACAATCGCAGGAAAAATGTGCTATCCCGTTACAGATAAATTTATTGTTGAATGGGAAGAGATGAAAAAGGTATATCCTAAGGCTATAAACTTGGGAAGTATTTTTTAAGGGGAATAATTATGATTTTTGTTACTGTTGGTACACATGAGCAGCAATTTAATCGATTAATAGAATATATTGACAATTTAAAAAAAGATGGAATCATAACCGAAGATGTGGTCATGCAGATTGGTTACAGCACATACGAACCCAAATACTGTAAATGGCAAAAGCTTTATCCGTATCAACAGATGATAAAACTTGTAGATGAAGCAAGAATTGTAATTGCTCACGGCGGACCTTCAAGTTTTATAATGCCGCTGCAAGTCGGTAAAACGCCTATAGTTGTACCCAGACAGAAAAAATTTGATGAACATGTTAATGATCATCAGGTTTCCTTTGCTCAAGAAGTTGAAAAGAGGATGGGTACAATTGTTACTGTTATAGACATAGATAAACTTAAAGATTTAATAGTCAATTATGAAGAAGCTGTTAAAGGTATGAACGGCGGGAATAACAGTAATAATACCAAATTTAACATAGAACTCGAAAAAATGGTCTCCGAGATGTTTGAAGGGAAAAACAGAAAATGATAAAAGTTGGAATATTATCAATGCAAAGGATTGCCAATTACGGCTCTTTTCTTCAAGCATATGGCTTAAAACAAATACTAAAGGAACTTGGATGTGATGTACAATTTGTGGATTATCATCCTGGTGAAACACTTATCCCTCCTAACGGCGGAAGAGGCGCAAGGAGAAAAATCGCTAAAGCTTTTGAAAGTCTGAAGTATAGCGCCCCGTTAAAAGAAAAAATAAGATTTATTAATTATAAGAAAAATTACGCTTCAAATTATTATCCGCACTTGGGAATAGATAATGAGTATAATTACAGCCCCGAGTTGGATCTGCTTGTTATAGGCAGCGACGAGGTATTTAACTGTGTTCAGGATAATACTAATGTAGGATTTTCTCCGGAACTCTTCGGGCAAAACAGCAACGCAAAACATATTATTTCTTATGCTGCATCATTTGGTAATACCACTTTGGATAAGTTGAAAAAATACGATGTGGATCAGAAGGTTGTAGAATGGCTCAAGGATTTTGACGCTGTTTCTGTAAGAGATAAAAACAGCGGACAAATTGTTGAGACTCTTACCGGAAAAACTCCGGAATATCATTTGGATCCGGTATTGGCATATGATTATATCGGCAAATGCAACGAGATTCCCACCAATATAGATGAAAAAGATTATATGATTTTATATGGCTATTCGGGACGCTTTAGTAAGGAAGAATGTAAGTATATCAGAGCGTATGCAAATAAACATAAATTAAAAGTTTTTTGCATAGGTGGCGTGCAAGGGGTTTGCGATAAATTCATTGATTGCGATCCGTTTAAGGTCATTGCATATTTTAAGAACGCTAAATGTGTTGTAACAGATACCTTTCACGGCACCATATTATCTGTAATTACACAGCGACGATTTGTTTCGTTTGTAAGAGAAAAAGGATACGGTAACACAGAAAAATTGGTTGATTTGCTTGAACGATTGAAACTGAGGCATCGCGTTTTGCAAAATATTGATCAATTATCAAGCTTTCTAACAAAATGTTTTGATTATTCTTACGCTGATACCATAATCGAATCTGAACGAATACATACCAAGTCTTATTTTGAAAATTGGGTCAAAAAGTATGATTAAAATCAATTCAAAAAACAGTTTTGTAATTAAGTTTAAACCAAGCAATATAGAATATGCAATTTTTAAATATCTATGGATTATAATTATACTACCAAAAGCATTGCAATTTTTAGTTTATGTAGCTTTACTTTTAATCATTGGTAAGCAAAACAGAATACATTTGCATATTTTTTCCAAAATAATAATAATTATGAGTATCATACAACTCATTGCAGTAGTAATGCAGTGTATAATTAATGATCCTGATAAATCAAGAATTTTTGCAGCTATTAATACCTCTTTGATTTGGGTGTTGGCGGCTATATTCTATTCAGTTTTTAGGTATAGAAACAATCTGGGATTAAATGAATTAAAAACTATAAATAGGTATATTATAATTAATTTTATTATTCTTTTTGCTGTATATGCTTTGAGTCTTTTTTCAAAAAAAAATGTATATACAATCGCGGGTATGAATTTGGTGCTTCGAAAAGCTGATTACTTATCAACAGGTGTTACAACAAGATTTTGTGGCTTTATGGACACTGTTCTTTGTCCGAGCCATATGTTTATTTTTTCGTTTCCTCTGTATGTATACAGTGCAGTTTCAAGTCGCACAAAACCGTGGCTATTGTTTTTATTCGGCGTATTTTCTTTTGTTCCCATTTTTGCAACTCATTCGCGAATAGGCACTGTAATATGTTTATCACAGTTAGTGATCCTGCTTGGTGTAATATTTAATAACTCGAAAATCCGTGTAAAACATTTGGTATGCATCTTCGCAACGGTAATCATACTTTTTTTTGTTCTAACCAATTTCAATTATATTAAAAGCAATTTTTGGAATTTTTTTAACAGTAGAGATGGTAGCAATTCAACCCGGTTTAGTATATACCACAACAGTATAAAAAAAGCATGGACTGAATCTCCGTTTATAGGTATGGGAATAAAATATATGTTCGGAAAATATCCTTACGGATCGCATTGTACATATATAGGGATATTCTACAAAACTGGTATATTGGGATTATGTGTTTTTGTAACAGCTTTTTTTATTTTATATACCGCATT
Source organism: Bacillota bacterium (assembly GCA_017444985.1). Taxonomy (GTDB): domain Bacteria; phylum Bacillota; class Clostridia; order Lachnospirales; family CAG-274; genus UBA3680. The sequence goes on along the minus strand of JAFSVK010000148.1, from coordinate 26,066 downwards.
GTTTAAAAATCTTAAATATTCCGTCTGGGGCAAAGGCATTTTCCTGATGCTTGTTGTATATATGTTTTTTTTAGTTTTTGCAGATTTGGATGCAACAAATTGGATCGTTTTGTCCTTTTTCAGTGTATGCGGTTTAATGAGTAATAAAAATCTTGGTTCCACAGTACAATCTATGCATAAAAGAAATGAATAATTTAAAAATGTCTGAAAATCAAACAAACAAAAATATACCAATTTTATATGAGATAAAAGCTGATTGCTGTGGTTGCGGAGCTTGCCTTAATATATGCCCCTGCAATGCAATAGCAATGGAAGAGGATGATTATGGTTTTTTGTATCCTACAATCAATAAAAAATTGTGTATCGGATGTGGGGCGTGCAAACGGGTATGTGCATATCAAAACTCTCAAACCCATAATGTTCCGCTATTGACCTATGCAGCGGTCAATAAAAATATCGATGAAATCATGTATTGTGCTTCCGGCGGGATATTTACAGTAGTTGCCAAAATGATGCTTAAAAAAGGCGGTGTGGTATTTGGTGCCTCTTTTACACAGGATTGGAATGTTAAGCATATAAAGGCAGACAGTATTCAGGATTTAAAAGCATTGCAAGGTTCAAAGTATTTGCAAAGCGATACCAACACAACATATTCACAAGTTAAGCAGGAATTGCTCTTAGGAAGATCTGTTCTATATTCAGGAACACCTTGTCAGATAGCAGGACTATATGGATATCTCGGGGAAAAATACGATAGGTTGTATACAACAGATGTAATTTGTCATGGAGTGCCTAACAATAGGATGTTTTGCGATTATTTAAAGCAAATAGAAAACTCTTTTGGCGGGAAAATAAAGAAATTTACTTTTCGTGATAAAGCTTTGGGATGGGGTATAAACGGAAGTATTGTTATTAAAACAGATACTAAATTGATAAACAAGGTTTTGTGGGAAAGTGAGTCTCCATATTTATATTATTTTACAAAAGGTCAAATATTCAGGGAAAATTGCTATAAATGCAAATATGCCTGTCCTCACAGACCTGCAGATCTGACCCTTGGCGATTATTGGGGGATAGAAAAGGCACATCCGGAATATATAGAAAAAAACGGATGGGATGAAAAAAAGGGTATTTCCGCAGTGATTGTCAATACGGAAAAAGGTCGTCAGATGGTGTCTGAAATAGAAAAATATGCCGAACTTAAACCATCTCATTTTGAAAAAGTAGCAGCCGGAAATACACAGCTAAGAAAACCCAGCACCCCCGGAAATAGAGAAGCAGTGTTGGAAGTCTATAAGAACGGTGGCTGGAGTGCAGTTGAAAGTATGCACAAAAAAATCGGATTAAAAAAATATACCAGTAGGATCAAGGCTCTTATTCCACAAAATATAAAAAACTTTATAAAAAAACACAAATAAATGTAACATATATAATAAAAGGTAAAATTATGAATTTGCATACGGTAATCAAAAAATTAGGCGAAGAAAATAAAGAAATAAAGTTGCTTAATAATGACGAGTTAACAATACTCCATAAAGTTCTGTTGGATATGATAAAAGATTTTTCTGATATATGCAACGAATATAACATAAAATGGTCCTTGACCGCCGGTAATATGCTCGGTGCAGTCAGACATAAAGGCTTCATTCCATGGGATGACGACATAGATGTTATAATGACTCGCTTTGAATTCGATAAATTAAAATCAAAATTTCAGGATAATGATAAATATTATTTAGCTTCTCCCGGGGACGACGGTTATATTTTACATTATCCAAGAATATTCAAGAAAAACACTAAATTCAGAAGCCTTTTGTCAGTTGATGATGGACATAATGGTTTGTATATTGATATTTTTTTATTGGAAAATGTTCCAAATAATGTTATTTTGAAGTATTTGCACGGTACTTTGTGTACTATATTGTTGGGCGTGATATCTTCTGTAAGGGTAAACTACTGCAAAAAAACACTTATGAAATATTCCGATAATAATAAAGTATTAAGAAATGAAATAAATAAAAGACTTTATATCGGTCGTATATTTTCAATAATACCAATTGAAAAATGGATGGCATTTGCTAACAAATGTTTTTCAATGTGCAAAAACGAAACATCCCAAAATGTAGTTATCCCAAGTGGTGCAAAGCATTATTTCGGTGAAATTTTTAACAGAGAAAAACTTTGCACATATACTAAAGTAAAATTTGAAAATTTACTTCTTCCAATACCGTTAAATTATGAACATTATTTAAAACTCAGATACGGTGATTCATACATGATACCACCAAAAGAAACAGTAAAAGAAAAACGAGCACTGATAGAATATCAACTATAAAAAAATATATAAAGGAGTTTTAGTTAATTGAATATAGCAGTAATATTTGCAGGCGGTGTCGGCAGCCGTATGCACAGCAGGGAGTTGCCAAAGCAATTTCTTGAAATGTACAGCAAGCCTATAATCATACATACTATAGAACATTTCGAGAAACATTCCGAAATTGATGCCATAGTTGTGGTATGTATTGAGGATTGGATGGATTATTTCAAAGAATTATTGTTTAAATATAGAATAGAAAAAGTCAAAAAAATCGTTCCGGGTGGAGCAAGCGGTCAGCTATCTATATACAATGGTCTGAAAGCTGCCAAAGAAATATCCGAAACAGATGAGGATATCGTTCTTATACATGACGGTGTTCGCCCTCTAATAAACGAAAAGGTCATAACCGATAATATCGCAAGTGTAAAGAAAAACGGCTCTGCAATAACGACAGCTATAGTGAAAGAAACTATACTTGTTATAAACGAAAACAATTCTTTTATAAATTACGTACCCGATAGAAAAAACTCAAGAGTCGCTAAGGCTCCACAGAGTTTTTTTCTTAAAGATATTTTATCTGTACACAAAAAAGCATTAGGCGAGGGAAGGACGGATTTTATAGACTCCTGTACGATGATGCAATACTATGGTAAGGATCTATTTTTGATGGATGGTCCTAACGAAAATATAAAAATAACTACCCCGGAGGATTTTTACATAATGCGTGCGATTCTTGAAGCCAAGGAAAATGCACAGATTTACGGTTTGGAGTAAGCTATGGATTTGAAATTTTTAGAAGGCAAAAAAGTTTTTATTACAGGAGCGACAGGCTTAATTGGGGGTGCATTGATAAAACGCATTTTAGAGTGGAATAAAAGCACTGGAAAAAGAATAAATGTTGCAGCGTTGATCCGCAACAAAGAAAAGGCGAAAAAAACATTTGCTGACGACTTTGCGGATATCGAATTTATTGTTTCAGATATAAAACAACTCAAACCGCAAAACATAGGTGCTGATTATGTTATTCATTGTGCCAGTGAAACAGCGAGCAAGTTCTTTGTAGATAAGCCGGCAGAGACAATAATGCTTGCAATTGAAGGCACAAAGGCCACACTTGATTTTGCGTTAGAGAATAAAGCACAAAGTTTTGTTTATTTATCTACAATGGAGGTTTACGGCTCACCTTCCACAGATGAAAAAATATATGAAGATCATTCTACCAATATTGATACCATGAATCCTCGCTCGTCCTATCCCGAGGGAAAGCGTGCGGCTGAATGTCTTTGTACCGCATACTATAAACAATACGGTCTTAATACCAAAGTTGTTCGCTTAACACAAACTTTCGGAGAAGGCATTTCATATGATGATACCCGTGTATTTGCAGAATTTACAAGATGTATTATAGAAAACAAAGACATTGTATTGCACACCAAGGGTGAAACAAAGCGAAATTATCTGTATGTAGGCGATGCGGTAACCGCAATATTTACAGTGCTTGAGAAAGGCGAGCCTTCACAAGCTTATAATGCGGCTAACGAAAATACATATTGTTCTATATATGAGATGGCACAAATGGTTGTGCAAGAGTTTGCGAACAACAATATAAAAGTTATAGTAAAAGAAGAACATGATGTCTTACAATTCGGATATGCTCCTGTTTTGAAAATGAATTTATCAACAGAAAAATTACAAAAATTAAGTTGGAGACCAAAGGTTGGTTTGAAAGAAATATATAAAAAAATGATTATGGGAGTGAAGTCATAAAATGATAATCCGTATCGGAAAGTTCAAAGTAATTAACAGAGATCAAAAGTATGGTGGTACGGAGGAAAATCAATGATAACTAAATTAAAAGAAATGACAGGAAAATTAGTGTCTAAGGTATTTACACTAATGTTTCCCATCAAAAAGGGAAAGATAGTTTTTACCAATTTTAGCGGCAAACGATATGGAGACAGTGCCGCACTTATTGCTGAAGAACTTTTAAGCCGTAAAGCTAACTATGAGCTGGTGTGGCTTATGTTACCAGGATATAAAGCTGATATACCAAAAGGAATAAAGAGATGTTCATTCTCATTACTTAGTAGGTGTTATCATCTGGTGACTGCTCATGTATGGGTAGATACACATACAAAGGTTCACTGGACACAAAAAAGAGACAAACAGTTTTATATCAATACGTGGCACGCATTTTTGCCCCTTAAAAAAGTTGAAGGAGATGCACAGGAGTCATTGTCCTTATTGTATATGAAAAATGTTAAGTCTAATTCAAAATTAGTTGATATATATGTGTCAGGTAATAAATTTGTAACAGATTTATACAGAAGAGCTTTTTTTTATACAGGGAAAATTTTAGAGGTTGGAGTTCCAAGAACTGATGTTTTATATGATGAAGAGAAGAAAATAGAAATAAAAAATAAGGTAAAAAAGTTTTATAACATTGCGGATAAGAAAATTGTTTTGTATGCACCTACATTTAGAGCTGACACAACTACTGATTGTTATGATTTAGATTTTTATATAGTACTTAAAGCTTTACAAGCTAAATTTGGCGGCGACTGGGTGTTTCTGATCCGATTGCACCCTCTTTTAATAAAAAAAGCAAATAAATTCACTTATGATGATAACATCAAAAATGCAACGGATTATGACAATATGCAAGAACTATTAGTTTCTGCAGATGTGCTTATAACGGATTATTCTTCTTCATCATTCGAATTTGCGTTACAGAATAAGCCGTGTTTTCTATATATCTCTGATTATGAAAAATATAAAAATGATAGAAATCTTTATTTTAAATTTGAGGAACTACCATTTGATACAGGAAAAAACAACGCTGAAATTTGTGAAGCTATAGAAAATTATTCAGCGGATAAATATTTATCTAAAGTGAATGATTTTTGGAAAAATATAGGTTGTATTGATGATGGAAACTCCACAAAAAAAATTACTGATATAATAGAAGAGTATATTGCTGCAGAATAAAAATGAATAGTGAGGATTAAGAAAATGGTGGATTTGAATATTAAATTGCCGGAAGATTTCTTGTGTGAAGAAGAAAGATGTGAATTCAAGGTCACGCAGAAAAGGAAAGAAGTATGGGCAGTTGAATTGGATCTGCTAAACCAATTTGACAAAGTATGTAAAAAACATGATATACAGTATATGGCTATCGGTGGCACTTTGCTTGGGGCGGTAAGACACAAAGGCTTTATTCCGTGGGACGATGATATTGATGTTGCAATGACAAGAGAAAACTACGATAAATTATGTAGTGTAAGTCAGGAATTTTCAGAACCATATTTGTTGCAGTATTTCAAAAATGACAAGGTAACTTTGTCCGGAGCAAAACTAAGGAATATAAATACCACTGCTCTGCTAAGAACACACATCAAAAGTAAAGTTAAGTATTGCCATAATGAAGGAATCTTTATTGATATATTTCCGTTGGATAATCTTCCAGATGATGAGAAAGTGAGGGATAGATTTGTAAAAAAATTACGTTTTTACAGAAAATGGGTTCGTATAGCCTATGCCCTTACAGACGGTTATATTCCCAAAAGGGCTGATTTAAAAAGACAAATAGCCCATTTTTTATATAAATGTTTTTTTGCAAAGAAATATAGCTGTGATTCAATATTTGAGAAGTTTATTAACGAAAGCAAAAAATATAATGGTAAAGATACCAAACTAATGGGTATGCTTAACTTTGTTAAAAATGATGAAAGATTTTGGTTTAAAAGTGACGATTTTAAACAATTAAAAAAAGTCGAGTTTGAATTCACAGAAATTTATATAACAGAGAATTATGACAATGCCTTAAAGCAGATGTATGGTAATTATATGAAATATGTTGTCGGAGGTAGTTGGCATGAAGATGTTATATTCGATACGAACATAGCATATGAGCAATATATAAAAAAGATTCCAGAAAATGAGGCGCTTGTCTGAAGTGATTAAACATTATGATTAATAAATTACCGAATAAATATAAAGCTTTATCCAAAGGCGTAAAGGCTACTCTCTGGTATACATTTGCAAACTTAATGCAAAAGGCAATAAATGTATTAGTTGTACCGCTTTATACACGTTTGCTATCAACAAGTGAGTATGGTATATATAGTGTCTTTGTATCGTGGATGGAACTTTTTGAAATAGTTGTTACATTTCGAATGTTTTACGGTGCATACGTTGTGGGATTGGTAAAATTTGATAATGACAAAGATGTATATACATCGACACTTGAAAAGCTATCCTGCATTATTATTACTACTTTCTTACTTTTATATTTAATATTCAAGCAATATGTAAACCAAATGACGGAATTAACTACTAGTTTGACACTGCTAATGTTTGGAATGATGTATGCGGTGCCCATTGTCGGTTTTTGGCGTTCACGTCAAAGGGTTGAAAATAACTATATACAAATGGTTGTTGTTACACTCCTAATATCTATATTTACACCTTTATTTGGGTTGGGTGGAATAATGCTTTTTGGCAGACATTCAGCATATGTTATATATTCTCGTGTCGGAATCGAATTTGCTATCGCTTTGATATTGTTGATATTATACAAGAAATGGTTTTTTGCAAAAATCAACATTAAATATATAAAGTATGCACTTGCAATAAATGTGCCGCTTATACCATTCTACTTGTCAGCAGTAGCATTAAACCACTCTGACAGAATAATTATCCAGAAACTAACAGATTTTTCGAAAGCAGGCATATACAGCGTTGCGTATAGTGCATCAATGATAATGACTTTATTTAACAGTGCATTTAACAATGCTATGCAACCATGGATTTTTAAGGAAATTAAGAATAAAAGGTATAATAGGATACCAAGTGTAGTAAATATGTATACGATAATTATTGCAGTTTTAAATATACTTCTTATTGCTTTTGCTCCAGAGGCAATACATATTATGGCACCTAAAAATTATCACAGTGCGATATGGATAGTACCACCATTGGCTGGAAGTGTATATATAATGGCAATATATCATCATTTTACAAATATAGAATTTTTCTTTAATGAAAGTAAGATTGCAGCTTTTGTGTCCATCGGTTCGGCATTGCTGAATATAGGACTAAATTTCCTGCTTATACCGGTATTTGGTTATATGGTTGCTGGATACACAACACTTTTTTCATATTTGCTTTTCTTGGGTACACACTATTTTTGCGCAAAATATGTATGCAAAAAAAACAATTGTCCCTTCAATATTTTTGATATGAAAAGTATTGTGTTTGTTTCTATAGTTTTCTTTATACTTAGTGCATTACTTGCAATAGGGTATTTAGTTCCAGTATTGAGGTACATCTTTATTGTGAGTCTAATTTTGATCTGTCTATGGAAAAAAGATTATTTTTTCGAGTTGATAGGTATTTTAAAAGAAAAATAGAAAAAAAGTATTGTTTTATTCTATTAAAAATACAAGGCAGAAATATTATTTAATATGTATATAGATGTATTTGAAAGGAGTATAATATGTCAGATATTCAAACAACAGGCGGATTGTTTACAGAAGAAAGTCGGAACACTGTGCTAAACAATATATGCTGCGTTTTTGACTGTAACAGGTCGGATGTAGAAGAATTAGTACCAGTGCAGGCAGGGCTTACAAATGTTGTATTAAGTTTTAAACTCAACGGGGGAAGGTATGTATACCGTCATCCGGGCTTGGGTTCGGAAATTTTGATTGAGCGTGGGCGCGAAACCATTATGCAGAAAATAGTTGAAGATGCTGGCATTGATACAACTCTTATTGCAATGGATGTAGATGAAGGATGGCGAATTGGCCGTTTTGTCGAGCACTATGAGTTTGATTATAATAATCTTAACGATATGGTGCGTGCAATAATGCTTATCAGACGCCTTCATACAGCTCCGTGTCACGTGCGTTGGAATTTTAATGTAATAAAAAAAGCCGAAGGTATAAAATCGCAAATTGAGCCCGAAAAATATGGGCACTTCCCCGATTTTGAAAATCTAAAAGAGCGTATATATAGGCTTGCTGAACTTACCCAATATGATGGTATAAAAAAATGCAATATCCATGGAGATGCAAGAGATGATAACTTCCTTATCAATAAAGAAGAAATATATCTTATAGATTGGGAATATGGAGGTTTTGGAGATCCTGGATTTGATATCGGCTCTTACGTTTGCGGAGGTCGACATACCTTAGCAGACATAGATAGTATTCTGTTTACCTATTATCGTCATAAACCTACGGAAACTCAAAAACGTCATTTTTATGCATATATTGCTATAACAGGTTGGTTCTATATGCATTGGACAATGCTTAAACTCAGCAAAGGACAAGGTGTCGGATACCTTAAAGAACAGTGGTATCATTTCGCTAAAAATATGAGTATTATTGCTTTGCCTATGTATGGCGAAGAGGTTGATAAAAAAGAATATGATATTGCAATGGACGCATTAACATCTTGCAAGTTGGAAGATTTAAATTTTTTAAACCATGAAATCGGTGTGTATGAGGAGGAACTGTAATTATGATGACCTATATTATACTTGCGGCGGGCAAGGGAAATAATTTACATCCGCTGACACTGAAGTATCCCAAAACAAGCTATAAGCTGGATGAAGAAACCACAGTTCTTCAACGTATGGTGAGAACAATTCGTAAAGCTGATAAAAATGCGGAAATTGTTATTGTAATCGGATATAAAGCTAATGATGTAAAAACGGAATTAGAGGGAGAAAATGTAAAGTTTGTAATAAATCCCTTCTATGAAGTTACCAACTCTATTTCTTCAGTCTGGTTTGCACGCGACTATTTAGAAAGAGAAAACGTTACCATTGTTCATGGTGATGTTGTTTTTTCAGACGAAATAATCGAAGAATATTTAACAAAACCTACAAATTATCCCTATGTTATTATTGATTCATCATACATAAGACAAGGTGCATATAATGTGGTTACACAAGGAGATAAGATTCTTGTTATGAGCAAGAAGTTGGAGCATTTTTCAGCGAATTACTGCTGTATAACAAAATTAGATCCAGTTTCTTCTCGCCTATTAAAACAAGAAGTGGATTCAATGATAAACGGAGATATGTATGATCAATATTTTGAGGACTCCCTCGTTCAAATGATAATGTTCCATGACTTTGAACTTTATTGCCATGATATTGCAGGTAAAGCGTGGAGCGAGGTGAATGGAGTTGATGATTTGCTTAATGCTCAGCAAATACATAATAACTCTGATTTTACAAAATGATAATCGAAAGGAAATATTTATATGAATGTAGCTGTCATATTGGCAGGTGGCGTTGGCAATAGAGTTGGTGCTAACATACCAAAGCAATTTATAGAAGTGCTTGGTAAACCTGTGCTTGCATATACCATAGAAGCATTTCAAAACCACAAGGAAATAGATGCAATTGAGGTGGTTTGTATAGAATCTTATATTGATTATATGCAAACATTAAAAAGTGAATATAGTTTTGATAAGTTAAAATGGATAGCTAAAGGGGGAGCAACTTTTCAGGAATCTGTAATGAACGGCATAAATCATCTTGAAGATAAAATAAAAAGAGATGATGTTGTTTTGGTTCATTTCGGAGCCTCGCCCTTTATTGAAGATTACATAATATCCGATGCGATAAAAGTATGCAAGGAAAAGGGAAATGCCATTTCAACAACAGATTTCTTTTTACTTTCCGGTGTTAAAGATGATAAAACGAAGTCAAGTAAGTGGATAGATCGTGATACGATTGCCTGTATGTCCACACCCCACGCATTCAACTACGGCTTTATAAGCGATATATATAAAGAGGCTGTTAAAACAGGAATTATAAATGAGGTGGAGCCCCATACAACAACACTGATGTATAAAATGGGAAAAACCATTTATTTTTCGGAAGGTTCTCAAACTAATATAAAGATAACAAGAAAAGAAGACCTGGATTTATTCGAGGGTTATCTATTAATGAAGCAAAGGCGTAAGCAACAATGATAAGGGCTTTGATAACTCAAAGGGAAGAGTTGAACCGATACGGGGATATAGTTGACAGCCTTGAGAAAAACTATATTGATTTTTTTAATTCTATGGATATATCGGCAATTCCTATTTCAAATTTTACAAATGAAGTGGAGACCCTTGTAGAAAGTATAAAGCCGGAAATAATTATTTTTTCGGGCGGTGGTATATTACCTGAAAAAGCGTATAGTTTTAAAAAAGAGGGATTTCAGCAAATTAACAGAAATAAGGTCGAAACTAAGTTATTGGAAATCGCCTTAAAAAAAGATATTCCGATACTTGGGATTTGCAGAGGTATGCAAGTAATTGCTTGTCATTTTGGTGGGATAATAGATGATTTTAGAAATTTAAAAGTAAATCGTGAAGTAGGAAAAAATCATAAAGTCATATTAACCGAAAAAAATGAGGAAACAATAGTCAATAATTTTCACAATGACGGTTTTTTTGTTAATAATTTTCCGAATATTTTAAAACCCGTAGTAATCGACAAGGAAAATAATACGGTTGAGGCATTTGCTGTTGCAGATAAAAAATTATTAGGTATTCAATGGCATCCCGAGCGAATGGCATATAATACTTGTCCGGAAAAACTTTTTAAGTATTTATTTGAGAAATATATTGTTAAAAAATGAGGGTATTCCCTCTTTACCGTTGTTGTACAAGAAAGAAAATGTGATTAACAGAAAGGTATTTGAATGAATGTTTTATTAGCCGGAGGGGCAGGATATATAGGGTCGCATACGGCGGTCGAGCTTTTAAACAGCGGTTACAATGTTATTATTGCCGATAATTACAGTAACAGTGATAAAAAAGCAATTGATCGAATCGAAAAAATCACCGATAAAAAAGTTATTTCTTACACAGCAGATATTATCGATAAAATTGTTGTATCGGAAATTTTTAAAAACAATCAAATAGATGTAGTAATACATTTTGCAGGTTTAAAAGCTGTGGGAGAATCTGTGAAAAAGCCCCTTATATATTACAGAAACAACATAGATACCACAATTACATTACTTGAATGTATGGCGGAATACGGGTGTAAAAATATAGTATTTTCTTCTTCTGCCACGGTATACGGTGAAGAAAATGACATTCCCTATGTTGAAACCATGAAAAAAGGAACCTGTTCCAATCCCTATGGTTGGACGAAGTCCATGATGGAGCAAATACTTTCCGATGCAAGTGTTGCCGATAGTGAGTTGTCTGTAATTTTACTTAGGTATTTTAATCCCATAGGTGCCCATGAATCCGGACTTATAGGTGAAGATCCGAAGGGCATACCAAACAATCTTATGCCTTATATTTCACAAGTGGCAGTGGGAAGAAGAGATCATCTTACAATATTCGGCAACGACTATCCCACAAAGGACGGCACTTGCAGACGAGACTATATACATATTACGGATCTGGCGAAGGGTCATGTAAAGGCTGTTGAATATGCCGCAAAACATAAAGGACCCGAAATTTTTAATTTGGGTACAGGTACACCCTACAGCGTACTTGAAATTGTAAATGCTTTTGAAAAGGCTAACAACATCAAAATCAAATATGAATTCGATGAACGCAGAAGCGGTGATTTGCCGGAATTTTGGGCTAATAGTGACAAAGCACAGAGGGTGCTTGATTGGACAGCAACAAGAACCCTTGAAGATATGTGTAAAGACACTTGGAACTGGCAGAAAAACAACCCAAATGGATATGAATAAAATATAGAAAAGCGTGGTAAAAAGCTGTGTTACGACTTCATAAACATAACAAAGAAACTTATGAAAGGCTGACGCAGCTTTTTGCGTTTAAAGATCGTGTAGCTGTGGTGCAGCCTACGGGGACGGGGAAGAGTTTTATTATGGGAACCTCTAAAAACATTGTTTTTTGAGGTTCCCTATAGACAAAGAGCTCTTTAAGAATATTGCCTATTATATTTTAGGCGTGTTTGGTTCATACCCAAAACATAGTTGTATTCCATATCGGTGACTATTTTTTTCAAAATATCCATATTGGAATATTCCTCCGTTGTTGCGGATATGTCAAAGGGAGTGCCTATGCTTCTGAAATCCATCAATATATATTCTGGATATATCTTTAGCAAGATATCGATTTGGTCTATATGGGAGTTTTTGTTTTGTTCTATGGTAAAAACACTCATTTCTTCCACTGACAGTGCGGTAAGAAGAGAGAGTTTTTGTTCTGTACCGTGATCCTCGCAAAATGTTTGTATGTTTTTTGAGAGTTCCGAAACATCCTTATTTATTGCATTTATGCTACATTCGTAAACGGGGATATTTTCATCCTCGTGCTCAAGCAAAAGGAGCTTACTGTATTTTCCCTTGGAGCGTATGGAGATGATTATATTCACCACCACAATACCAAACACCAGCAATATGGAAAGCAGTGCATAGGCTTGCCACAATCCGTTTATGCCGTTTAACATTGTAAGTATCAATATCAAGGGTATAAGCCCGAGAAAGCCGTCTGTAAGACTTATTACAAAAGCATATATCTTTCTACCTATAATAGGAAAATAGTATATGTATACCAATGTAAAGCCTCTGAATAAAAACATTACGGTGAATATGCGCAAACCGTTTATAGCAAGAGGTGTCATATCCCCCGATACATTATACATTGCCAAAACGCCCTGCGGCCAAACTTCGATTACGGCAAAGCAAAGAATAGTTGTGATGAACTGCACCCATATAGCCGTTTTCATAAGTAAGCGAACTCCCGAGAAATCTCTTTGTCCGTATAGGGAGGATGCTATAGGTACAGCGGCATCTATTACCCCACCGATAAATATGGATATTATGGATACGACCTGCATACATAAGGAATACACCGTTGTTCCCGCCATGCCTGCAAGTGCAAATGCCACGTGATTTGAAAAAGATACTTTGATACAGTAACCCACTTGATTTGCAGCAGGTGAAAGACCTACCGCAATCGCTTCTTTCAATTCACAAAGATCCTTTAAAGATATTTTTGCAAAGGGCAGCTGCAATTTACCCATGATGTATAGCACAAATATTATAACAGCTCCCACCGCATAGCCTGTAAGTGTGGCATAAGCGGCACCCGACAGACCTGTGGCAAAAAAACGAATATAAACATAGTCCATTATCAAATTTACAACATTTGCTGTAATATTTATAAATGTACCTACCCCCGGACGTCCGAAAGACGGCATAAAACTTATAAGTACCTGTATAGGTATTATCAGAACACTCGAAACTATAAGCACCCTTATATATTGTTTGAAAATAGTGCTGTATTCCGGGGCTTTACACATAAGTCCCGAAAGAAAGTCAATAAACACAAAGCCGAATATCAGCACAGCAAGGGATATGAACAGAGCCGCAAGCATTGTGACTGTAAATATTTTTTCGGCTTTTTTTATTTCATATCGACCGAGATACCCTGCATATAATGTAGAGCCTCCCACTCCCAAAAGTGCATATATCACCGCAAATATAAACACAAGGGGAGTACCCATATTTACAAGTGTCATTGCATCGGAGTCTATAAGGTTTGCCACAAGCAGAGCATCTACAAATTCGTTGAGGGACATTGCCACTATGCTTAAAGATGTAGGCAGTAAAAACTGAAAAAACTTTTTATTTAATATTTTACCGTTACGCATGTGATCGATCCTCTTTCACTCCTATAACATAGCCGTTAAGTCCCGAAAAGGGTACCTGTATGGTAAGATGTTTTATTCTCATAAGAAGTTCCGCACCCTCTCTTTTATAAGAAAGATATTCATATGTGCTTTGAGGGATTATGACCCTTCCGCCATTTTTTACCTTGTCCATGGTTTTAAATATGACCTCCAGACAAGCCGACTCCTTAAGATCAAGCAATGAAAGCTGATAGCCTATTATAACACAATCAAAACCTTTGTGTACATCATCTATAGTCTGAGGTGTTGCGGTTTGTATACCCTCTCTTTCCCAAGCCTTATCCCCTGCCGCAAGTATGGCACCGTGGCAGTTGCATTCTTTTATAATCCTTTCAAAATCGGTCGTAGCAACATTGGCATCCGCAAACCACCTTCTTGACATACCGTCATTCAGTAGCAAGGAAAAATATTTTTGTTCTGTCTCTCTTAATAAAGCAAGATCTGACATAACTGCATTTTCATCGGAATGCACAAGAAATATAGTACCTCCCGTTGTGTCCAGATCCCTTGTTTTTAGATAATATACGGGAACGGTGCTGTCGTTTACCGCAATTTTATATGTGCTTTCAAGTTGTTTTGCAATGACACAAACGGGATGGTCTTCCGCCTCCATATCATTAGGTATCATTATAAATTTCAACACACCTTTTTTTAATGTACCATAGGGTCTCTTGGCTTTTATCTTAAAACCCTCGGGATCCAAATAGGCATCCAACATTGCATCGGTTTCATGCTGTCCGAATATCATATCAAGATACTCGTCTGCAATAGAGCCGCCCATAGGTCGGCAATTTACCTCTATCAATACGGGGCCCTTTTCATCTATCATATATTCTCCATGTATGACACCGTATTTAAAACCTATAGCATCAGCCACCTTAAAAGCATACTCTATAAGCTCAGTATGTCCCTGTTCGGGGTGGCTTAATGTTTCGCAGTAGTCATAGATATACCCTCCCTCCGAGGTTTTGACTTTTTTATATTTCAGCAATGAATTAAGCCTATGTTCACCCTTGCAGGATGCGGTATTTACAATATATTCCGTACCGACGATGCGTTCCTGTATAAGTGCCTTTCTTATGGGAAATCCGAGTGTATCAACATACGTCATTATGGTTTCCGCAGCCTTTTTTACTTCCTCAAGATCATCACACAAAAACAAGCCCTGACTGCCCGAACTTTGCAAAGGCTTGATAACCGCTGTGGAAAAGCCGTTTTCTTGGCAAAAAGCCACAGCTTCCTCCGCCGTTTTTATAACTTTTCCCTTTATATATCTTATACCTGCCTTTTTTAAGGCTTCATGCATGGCATCCTTTCTTGTCATAGCGGCAACGGTTTTATAAGGATTTCCCAAAAGCCCAAGATCCTCCGATAAGCGTGAAGCAAGCTCGATACCATGATCCGAACTTGCCACTACCAATATGGGATGGTATTTTTTTATTTCGGCAAGGGTCTCGGCGTAATTTTTCGATGCCTTTATTATTTGAGGGTACTTGTAAAAACGAGCATAAGCGGCTTTGCGCATATCCTTTATATCTCCGCCTTCATTCTCTGCATATTCCAATACTATTGGATTATAGCCTCTTCGCCTCGCATCCTCCACTAAATTGTATCCCGTTGACACTGCCTCCACGATTATTATATTCCTCATGTTTACCACCTCTCTCGATTCTCTTTCACACCTATAACATAGCCGTTGATTCCGGGAACCGGCACCTGTATGTTAAGGTGTTTTATTCTCATAAGAAGTTCTGCACCCTCTCTTTTATATGAAAGATATTCGTAAGTATTTTGAGGGATTATGACCCTTCCGCCGTTTTTTACCTTGTCCATGGTTTTAAATATGACCTCCAGACAAGCCGACTCCTTAAGGTCAAGCAATGAAAGCTGATAGCCTATTATAACACAATCAAAACCTTTGTGTACATCATCTATAGTCTGAGGTGTTGCGGTTTGTATACCCTCTCTTTCCCATACCTTATCTCCTGCCGCAAGTATGGCACCATGGCAGTTGCATTCTTTTATAATTCTTTCAAAATCGGTCGTAGCAACATTGGCATCCGCAAACCACCTTCTTGACATACCTTCACTGAAGATCAAAGAAAAGTATTTGCTTTCTATTTCTCTTAGTATGGCAACGTCTGACATAACAACGTTTTCGTCGGAATGTACAAGATATATGATCCCTCCCGATGTTTCCATATCCCTTGTCTTGGAGTAGCATACGGGGGTGGTGCTGTCGTTTACCGAGATTTTATAGGTGCTTTCAAGTTGTTTTGCAATGACACAAACCGGATGGTCTTCCGCCTCCATATCCTTAGGTATCATTATAAATTTCAGCGCACCTTTTTTTAAGGTCCCATAGGGTCTCTCAGCTTTTACAGCAAAACCTTCGGGGTCCAAATAAGCATCCAGCATCGTATCGGATTCATGTTGTCCGAATATCATGTCTAAATATTCGTCGGTCATTGTACAACCCATAGGACGACAATTTACCTCTATCAACACGGGACCCTTTTCATCTATCATATATTCTCCGTGTATGACACCGTATTTGAAATCTATGGCATCCGCCACCTTAAAAGCATACTCTATAAGTTCCGTATGACCCTGTTCGGGGTGGCTTAATGTTTCGGAGTAGTCATAGATATAACCACCCTCCTCCGTTTTTATCATACTGTATTTAAGCAGTGAATTAAGCGTGTGTTTGCCGTTGCAAGACAGTGTATTTACACAATATTCCGTACCGACTATACGCTCCTGTACAAGTGCCTTTCTTATGGGAAGACCGTATAGATCATTATATGTCATTATAGTTTCCGTAGCCTTTTTTACTTCTTCAAGATCATCGCACAAAAACAAGCCCTGACTGCCTGCACTTTGCAAGGGTTTAATAACTGCTGTGGTGAAGCCGTTTTCCCGACAAAAAGCAACAGCCTCATCAGCCGTTTTTACCACCTTTCCCCTTATATATCTTATACCTGCTTTTTTCAAAGCTTCCTGCATGGCATCCTTTCTTGTCATAACATCAATGTTTTTATAAGGATTCCCCAAAAGACCGAGATCCTCCGATAAGTGCGTCGCAAGTCCGACCCCCTGCTCGGAACCTGCCACCACCAATACGGGATCGTATTTCTTAACTGTGGCAAGGGTCTCGGTATAATCTTCCGATGCCTTTATTATCGTAGGTCTTTTGTAAAAGAGAGCGTATGAGGCACTGCGTGTAGCCTTAATATCCGCACTTTCCTTTCCCGGACTTTCCAGAACTACGGGATTATAGCCTCTTCTTCTGACATCCTCCACTAAATTGTACCCCGTTGATATTGCTTCCACAATAATTATATTTTTCATTCTTGCCTCCTAATATTACAAGTCGCAAAATAGGCATAGAGCCGTCCGCTCTACTCTGTTTGTATCAATAATACAAATTTAAAACATATCATCGCACATATAATGCTTTTGCTTAAGGGCACCTCTAGAAACTCATAAATCGTAAAATTGGCTATCTTGCCCGAGTACGTCGTCAATGTCTCTCACCAATGCTCTACATTGGCTTCGAGCCATTTCCCAGTCCTCGAACAAGCTATCTCAATTTTGCTTCAATAGCACTTTTTAGAGGTACCCTTATTGTAAAATCCGATTAAATTCAAAAAAGGGGTGTGAACATTCACACCCCCTATGTTTACTCGGGCTTGTATATCACTACCGACAAGGGAGCAAGTCTCAAACCTATACTGTCTTGTCTGTGATTCCACTCTATTTTTTCGCTGTTAGCCGCTTGGGTGTTTACAACGCCGCTTCCTCCGTAGATGGTGGCATCGGAATTGAATATTTCCTTCCATCTGCCCTCAAAGGGTACGCCTATTCTGAAATCTTCGTAGGTATTGGGAGTAAAGTTGCATATTATAACAAGTGTATCTTCCTTTGCGTAGCCTCTTCTGATGTAGGAATAGATACTTCTGTCCTTGTCGTCGGCATCTATCCACTCGAAGCCGAAGCTGTCAAAGTCTTTGCTCCAAAGGGAGTTGTACTGCTTGTATATTTTGTTAAGTGCCTTCACGTACTCAAGGGTATTTCTGTGGTGGTCATACTCCAAAAGGAACCAGTCAAGAGGCCTCTTTTCGTCCCACTCTATAAATTGACCGAACTCTCCGCCCATAAACAAAAGCTTTTTACCCGGGTGAGTCATGGCGTAGCCGTAGGAAACTCTAAGGTTTGCGAACTTCTGCCAAAGGTCGCCGGGCATTTTGTCAAGCATGGACTTTTTGCCGTGTACCACTTCGTCATGGCTTAAAACGAGTATGAACTTCTCGCTGTAGGCATAGGTGGAGGCAAATGTCATATTGTAGTGGTGATATTTTCTGTATATAGGCTCTTTTTCCACATACTCAAGGAAGTCGTTCATCCAGCCCATATTCCACTTTAATGTAAAACCAAGGCCGTCATTTTCGGGCTTTTCCGTAACCTTCGGCCAAGAGGTGGACTCCTCTGCTATCATGTGGGCATGAGGGTTTCTCTGTGCCATTATGGAATTTAAGTGTTTTAAAAATTCCACAGCCTCGATATTTTCTCTGCCGCCGTATTGATTGGGCACCCACTGCCCCTCGCTTCTGGCATAATCAAGGTAGAGCATGGATGCAACAGCATCTACTCTTAAACCGTCTATATGGAATTTTTCCACCCAGTAGAGGGCATTTGCTATAAGGAAGTTCTTTACCTCGCATCTGCCGTAGTTGAATATCAAGGTACCCCATTCGGGATGTTCGCCCTGCATGGGATTTGCGTGTTCATAAAGAGCTGAGCCGTCAAACTTTGCAAGGCCGTGGGAATCCTTCGGGAAATGAGCGGGTACCCAATCAAGGAATACACCTATTCCCGCCTGATGACACCTGTCCACAAACTCCATAAACTCGTCGGGATTTCCGTAACGACTTGTGGGAGCGTAGTAGCCCGTAAGCTGATAGCCCCAAGAACCGTCAAAGGGATGCTCCTCTATGGGAAGCAGTTCTATATGGGTATAGCCCATATCCTTAACATAAGGTATGAGAGTATCTGCCAATTCAAGATAGCTTAAAAATCTGTTATCTTCATCTTCTACCCTCTTCCATGAGCCTAAATGCACCTCATAAATGTTCATGGGTATGTTGAACTTATCCGTATCTTTAAGATGATCGTACCAAGCGGCATCGTTCCACTTATATTTATTTATATCAAAAACAAGGGAAGTTTGGCTGGGGCGAAGTTCGTCAAATTTTGCATAGGGGTCGGATTTTTGTATTATCTCTCCCGTGTTTGTTTTTATCTCAAACTTATAGCCGTCGCACTCTTTAAGACCCGGTATAAATATCTCCCATATACCCGAGCCTCCCAAAAGGCGCATCTGGTGGCGTCTGCCGTCCCATGCGTTGAAGTTTCCTATAACGCTTACTCTGCCTGCATTAGGTGCCCACACTCCAAAAAGAACACCTTCCACACCGTCTATGGTGGTAACATTTGCGCCCAGCTTTTCATATACTCTGTAGTGTGTACCTTGGTTAAAAAGATAAATATCTTCTTCCCCTATTCCCGGGGGAAAGGTGTAGGGATCGTACTCTGTAACTACCACACCCTCACCGTAGTCTGTTTCAAGTTTATATTTAAACCACTGTTTCCTTGTGGGTATCAAGCATTCGAAAAAGCCGAAACTGTGTACCTTTTCAGCCTCATACCTTCTTGTCTTGTTGGCATCGTCTATGATCGTTATCTTCTTTGCCTGTGGATTCATTACACGAACAATAACACAGGGCTGTCCGTATCTTTCTATTTCATGCATACCCAATATAACATGGGGATCCCCACAATGGGCATTTACAATAAGTTGAAGGTCGGTAATATTGGTAACCATACTCATTTTACACACTTCCTCTCTTGATAATTTATGTATTTAGGTCATAAAAGCGTTATACTTCCCACGCTTTTATAACCTTCAAATATTCCTTATACCATTATACACCATTTGTACAAAATTTACCACATAAATTTTTATAAATTTCACATTTTTACACAATTCCCCGTTCTTCCCACATAAAAGCCCAAAATTTTCTTTTCAAATATGTTGCAGAAAAAAGTCAAAAATGATAAAATACACACAACAGATACCAAAGGGCGGTGACGGATATGAACAATGTAATACCCTTTCCCACAGCGGAAAGCCTTGATAAAAAAATAGAAGAATACAGGCAAGAAGCAGTGAATTTGTCGGTACAAAGGGATGAGCTCAATTTTATATATTACAGGCAACTTTGGATAGATTACAACGAAAAAATACTCTCCAAAACCATTGAAAATATGAAAATAGCCTTCCAAGACCACTATTTAAGAAGCTGTTTTGACTATGCCGTATCAAGGCTTGACAGAAAAAGAGCCTACGAAATAAGCTTGGAAGGAGTATTTAAA
Organism: Bacillota bacterium; assembly: GCA_017444985.1. Lineage (GTDB taxonomy): Bacteria > Bacillota > Clostridia > Lachnospirales > CAG-274 > UBA3680. Next base: position 5,619 of record JAFSVK010000148.1, on the reverse strand, counting down.
GAAGAGTACGAGTTAAACTGTCTAAATGCGGATAACTCCCTTATATCCGGGGCTACTCTAACGGATAATGCCTCTTACACAAAAGCAAGCGAGCGGGTAAAAAAAGAAGCAAAGCAGCTTTTCACAAGGATAACCGCCTACCTGCAACCCGAGATAAATCCCAACTGTCTTGACAGGATACGATTTTTCGAGTCTGCTCGGCAAGCCTATTCCTGTGCAAATCTGACACAGCTAAAAAAAATAGACGATATGACCACCCCTCAGCTTATTAAAAAAGCAGAGACTCTTAAAGAAAAAAAAGACGAGATAGACAGACTTAAAGCGCTTATAGAGCATTTCCATGATGATATAGAAGACCTTTTGGATCCTTACGACTGCGAATACAAGGATATCATGGAGGACGAGGAGCTTTTCGAGGAAACGGTGGAAAGCCTGTTATGCGAAAAAGAAGAACTTGAAAAGAGGCTTCAAAGAACCAAGCAACTTATACAAAAACATATATACGGAGAAAGCGAAGAAGAACAATGATACTTACGGAAAATACCGAAACATTTAATTTCGAAGGTGCCCTCAGAGGTGCAAGAAATCCTATGAACAGCTGGGGAAAAAGCGACAGTTTCACAAACGAAAAGGGAGATTTTGTAATAGGTGAAAACGATCTTTCCCTTGCAAAAAGGCTTTGTAAAGCAGGCCCCGACCACAGAAAATTTGTAAGACAAATATTTGTAAGCCTTGACATTACAGCCCCTATATATTGGTGGAAGGAATACGACACCTACAAAGTGGGTACCGTTGCCAACTCCACAAGCACCATGCACAAAATACACTCAAAGCCCTTTGAAAGAGGGGATTTCAGTTGCGAAAAAATGACAGCTCCCGCACTTTCCTGTCTGGATGAGACCATAAAGGTGTTGGAAAAGTTGCGTCTTGAATATATTGAAAGCAAGGATAAAGAACTTTGGTATTCCATAATACAGCTTCTTCCCTCAAGCTACAACCAGAAGAGGACCTGTACTTTTTCCTACGAGAATGCCTTTGCCATGTATAAGGCAAGAAAAGAGCACAAGCTTGAAGAGTGGAGGGAGTTTTGCGAGGAGCTTAAAGCCCTACCCTATTTTTATGAATTTTTCTTGGAGGAAATTTAATATGAGTGTACTTTCGCATTTGGAACCGAAGGAAGTTTTTCACTATTTTGAAGAAATAGCTTCCATACCCCACGGCTCGGGAAATATGGAAAAAATAAGTCACTATATCGTTGATTTTGCAAAAGAGAAAGGGCTTAAATACATACGGGATGAAATAGGAAATGTTATTATATTTAAAAACGGCTCCACGGGATATGAAAATGCTCCTTCCGTAATAGTACAAAGCCATCTGGATATGGTGTGCGAAAAGGAATCGGATACGGATATAGACTTTGAAAACGAAGGTCTGCGTCTTTTCGTAAAAGGAGATAAAATACGAGCTGAAGGTACCACCTTGGGCGGAGATGACGGTATAGGTGTAGCCTATGCTCTTGCCCTTTTGGCAGACAAGGATGCCATACATCCTCCTATAGAGGCTATATTTACGGTAGATGAAGAAATAGGTATGTTAGGTGCTAAATTTCTTGATGCCTCCCCCCTTAAATCAAGTATGATGATAAACATCGACTCCGAATCGGAGGGCATACTTACCTGTGCCTGTGCGGGAGGTTTAACAACTGTTATAGATTACCCCTTAAAGAGAGAAAAAGTAAAAGGTAAGCTGTGTAAACTTTCCGTATGTGGTCTTACAGGCGGTCACTCCGGGCAAGAGATAAATAAGGGTAGAGCAAATGCCAACTTTCTCTTAGGAAGAACACTCTACAAACTTACGGAAGAATTTAAAATTTATATTCTTTCCATGAACGGCGGACTTAAGGACAACGCCATACCCAGAAGCTCCGAGGCTTTATTTTTACTTGAGGAAAATGAAAACTTCAAAAAACTTCACGAGCGGATACTTGCAATAGAACAAACATACCAAAACGAGTGTGCAATTACCGATTCTGGAATTTATCTCACACTTTCCTTGACGGATGAGAAGGAGGAGGCAGCTCTCTCGGTTGAAGAAAGCAAAAAACTCATTTCTTTTCTCTACAACCTTCCCACAGGTATACAAAAAACGGATCTGTTTATTTCGGGGCTTCCGCAGACATCCCTTAATCTTGGTATCATGAAAACCACAGATGATACTTTGATCTTCTCCTTTTTGATAAGAAGCAGTGTGGAAAGCGAAAAACAGGAACTTTACACAAGACTTTCCTCTCTGTGCTACTGCTTTGGAGCAAAAATAAAAAGATGTGAAGAATATCCTGCTTGGCCCTACAAAAAGGACTCTTTTTTAAGAAAGCTCATGGTAAATGTATACAAGGATATGTTCGACAAAACTCTTATAGAAGATAATGTTCATGCAGGCCTTGAGTGTGGCTTGTTTTTCGATAAAATAGGGAATATCTTGGATTGTGTTTCCATAGGTCCCGATATAGATGATATACACACACCCAATGAAACACTGCATATAAAAAGTACGGAGAGGACCTGGAACTTTTTAAAAAAAGTACTTGAAGAACTGGCAAAAACGGCAAAATAAAAAAATATGGGATACAAATTTATTCCCCACACCTTTTGTTATCGCTCACGCGAAACGACACGCGGGTCGTTCCCTACAGATCGTTAGAGTATTTTGTGTTATTGGTAATATTATTTTTTCTTCATGTTTTTTACATATAAAGATTTCTGCATAATTTTAGGGACCTCTAAAAAGCCATAAATCGTAAAATTGGCTATCTTGCCCGATTACGTCGTCAATGTCTCTCACCAATGCTCTACATTGGCTTCGAGCCATTTCCCGGTCCTCGAACAAGATATCTCAATTTTACTTCAATAGCACTTTTTAGAGCTCCCCTTTAGTATAAAAAAGGGTCTGTGAAAAAAACTCATTTTTTCACAGACCCTTTTTAGCAAAGCACCGACACCCGTAGCCTTCCCACTGATAGTCGGAGATGAGCAAGATACTTTGCTTTTTATATTCCTTCCACATTCAAGCTTTTGAGAGCTTCCATAGCCGCTGATTGTTCGGCTTTTTTCTTACTTTGGCCTTGACCTCTTCCAAGTATCCTTTCGCCGTGGAGCACCACAGCCTCAAAGCACCTTTGGTGAGCGGGGCCCGATTGGGAAACTATTTCGTATCTTATACTCTCGTGGCTTTTTTGTTGCAAAAATTCCTGTAACCTTGTTTTGTAGTCCACAACTTGATGAGTGGAGTATTTTTCTTTTATTTCATCCTCCAGCATGGAAAGCACAAAGCTTCTTGCCTCCTCCATGCCCATATCAAGGTATACACAGGCTATAACAGCCTCTACCGCATCGGATATTACGGAGTTTCTGTTTCTTCCTCCCGTACTCTCCTCGCCTTTACCAAGCCTTAAAAGCTTGTCTATACCAAGCTCTCTGGCTTTTTTTGCAAGCATATCCTCACAGACCACCGAGGCTCTGAGTTTTGAAAGCTTGCCCTCGGGAAGGTCGGGATAGTTTTTGTAGAGGTATTCCGCAGTTATCAAACCTAAGACCGCATCCCCCAAAAACTCTATCCTCTCGTTACACTCCACACCCTCTTTTTTATTCTCGTTGGCATAGGAGCTGTGGGTAAGAGCAGTATCTATATCTTTACAATTTAAGTATTTCTTTATATCCATATCCATATTAAAAACAGCTGCGGAAAACGCAGCTGTAAGTTATGTATTACTTATTCTCTGTTGCAGCCTGTACATACTTAACGGCATCTTCAACGGTCTTTATCTTTTCTGCATCGTCATTTGCAAACTCGATATCAAATGCATCCTCAAGTTCGGAAATGATCTGGAAAAGGTCGAGAGAATCCGCACCGAGATCTTCAAAAGATGTTGTAAGTGTGATATCGTCCTCGGACATACCAAGCTGGTCGGCAATTATTGATTTTACCTTATCAAATTCCATTTTTATCCTCCTTAGGTTTCGGGAAATATCCCTTTTGATATTCTTATCGGAGCGACCCCCGATGTTCTTATAATATACTACTAAATATTTTGTATAAATGCAAGAGCAAATTGCATTTTTTAAGGATTTTTTTAATTAGCCAGGGCTTCGGTTATTTTTTGGACTATTTCTTTATCCATAAACTTTTCGCACTGTGTTATGGCACCCTTTACGCTTCTCACATCGGAAGAGCCGTGAGCCTTTACCACAAGGCCCTTAAGGCCGAGAAAGGGTGCTCCGCCTATATCTTTATAGTCAAGCTTTTCTTTTAAAGAGTCATAGGCGCCTTTTGAAAGAAGGGCTCCTATTTTGTACAAAAGCTTTGACATTATAGCCTTTTTAAGAAGACCTATGAGAGAGCCTGCAAAACCCTCCATAAGCTTAAGTATAACATTTCCCACAAAGGCATCGCAAACGACCACATCCGCTTCACCCTTTGTTATATCTCTTGCCTCGGTATTTCCGCAAAAGTTTATATTGGGAGTCTGTTTCAGGAGAGCATAGGCATCCTTTACGGTCTTATTGCCCTTTTCTTCCTCTGTGCCTATATTTACAAGGCCTACCTTGGGGTCCTTTACACCCATCATATTTTCTATGTATATGGAGCCCATAAGAGCAAATTGAGGAAAATATTCGGGCTTTGCATCTACATTTGCTCCCGAATCTATAAGCAGTGTCCTTCCCGTCTCGGTAGGCAAAAGTGTGCCTAAGGCAGGTCTTTCAACGCCCTTTATTCGCCCTACTATAACGGTAGCACCCGTTAAAAGCGCACCGGTGTTCCCTGCGGAAACAAAGGCTTGCGCCTCGCCTCTTTTTACCATATTAAGACCTACCACTATGGAAGAGTCTTTTTTCTTTTTGATGGCAACGGTAGGAACTTCGCAGTTTTCGATCACCTGCTCACAGTGGACTATATCTATTTTTTCTTTGTCGTATGTGTATTTTGAGAGTTCCTGTTCTATGACCTCTCTTTTCCCCACAAGAGCAATTTTATATTTTATGACTTTGCTTGCCTCAACAACGCCCTGGACTATAGCCGCAGGCGCATTGTCTCCCCCCATGGCATCAACTGCAATTATGCCGTTTTGCATAGGTGTCGTACCCCTTTCAAAAATCAAGGGGTGTGAAAAATCACACCCCCGGCAAAAATGAGATTTTTGCCGATAAACAGCCGTTCTGCGCACCTCTTAAGGGAGGCAAAAGCACTTTTGACTATCGTCAAAAGCCACCCTACGGGTGTCCCGATTACTTTTTTCGGGTGCACAACTTGCCCGTCTGCAAAGTATGAAAAATAAAAAAACGAAAAGGTTTTCGGTTTTTTTATTTTTCTCCTCATTCGAGCGGAGCCCGAACATCAACCGCAAAGATAGATGCGGACAATTGCGTAGCAATTGGCTTTTGGCTATGCCAAAAATTGCGAACTGAGGATTTAAAGGGGACATCTAAAAAGTGCTATTGAAGTAAAATTGAGATATCTTGTTCGAGGACCGGGAAATGGCTCGAAGCCAATGTAGAGCATTGGTGAGAGACATTGACGACTAACCTTTGCAAGATAGCCAATTTTACGATTTATGGCTTTTTA
>JAFSVK010000147.1 GCA_017444985.1 Bacillota bacterium | reverse complement strand
CTATTGAAGTAAAATTGAGATAGCTTGTTCGAGGACTAGGAAATGGCTCGAAGCCAATGTAGAGCATTGGTGAGAGACATTGACGACTAACCTTTGCAAGATAGCCAATTTTACGATTTATGACTTTTTAGAGGTGCCCATTACTTCCCATCAAATCTTATAGCGTATTTCATATCCGAAAGCCAGGTGTTTCCCGATTTTCTTCTTACGTTAAGAGGGTTTAGTATAACACTCATTTGTCCTATAAATGTGAGGTCGCCTTCGCTGTCTGCCAAAGTGCCCGAATCGCTTATGACGTAGGCTCTGCCTGCCTCCATACCTACAAATACGGTTATATGCCCTTGCATCATAAGTAGGGAACCTACGGGAAGGGTCTCAAAGTACTTTAATTTCTCCTCATCGCTCATATTGGATATAAGCTTGCTTCTTTCGGGTATCTTGGACTGCCAGCTGGTGTTTCTCGGGATATTGATGCCGAAGCAGCGGTATATCTGTACCGCATACATGGAACAATCCATAGCACCTAACATACCGCCCCAGCCGTAGCGGTCTCCCAAACAAGAAAATGCCACATCCAGTACATTACCCTGTGTAAGAGGAAGGTAGCCTATACTTACATCGGCACGCTGAGGTATGAGAGCCTTTTGTTTTACATAGTTTCCCTTTTCGTTCCTTGTGGGAAGGTATACCACGTAATTATTCCAAGTGCCTCTTTCCGCCACCGTTACAGGCATATCCTTTTGGGGTACAAGCTTAAGGGTAGTACCTAACATAATATCCACGTTTGATATGGAAGGTACATAGGTGGAAGGTTCTAATGTAAGTCTGCTTTGGGTAAGCACTATAAAGTCTTTGGAATTGGGATTTACCTTCCAGCTATCTATCCATTCTTCTTTAGAGGAACATATTGCAATGCAATCTCCGTCTACCCAGCCCGAACAATTAAAGGTGGTACCGTTATAGTAGGTCTTGCCGTCTATCTCGCACTTTTGTCTTATTACAAAGGGCTCGTTCACATTCATGGCGGAAGATTGCAACTCGTCGTCGGTATCGTCTGCACTGTAGCCTACTATATCGGTGGTGGGCCAGTCCTTAAGGTCTACTCTCTCGGTGACTACGGCATACTGTGTTTTGGTTTGTCCGTAGTAGCCCGTTTCTACCATAGCCTTGTTTATTTTTCCGAAATACTCGTTGTTGTCTATAAGTTTACCGTCTATATAGTAGTTCTGAGTGGGTATCTCCCTTTCTTTGGGGTTTGCCTCATAGGTATCGGACATTTTTTCAATGTCTGTCATATATGTCTGCTTTTCTTGAAGTATTTTTTTATTAAGAGCCTCTATTTCCTTTGAGGTCATAAGTACTTTATCGGCATTGCTACCAAGTTTCTTTTTCCAATAGTCGGGCTTACACATATCATTGCTTACGTAGGTGGCATAGGTAAGATTGCCGTTACTATTGCTACTTGCTTGTACCACGGTACCTTTTGCCCCTGCAAGTACGGGGGCGGTATTTATGAGACTTGTTGCCATAAGAGCCGCAAGCATCAAGTGTAATTTTTTAGCCATAGTTTTTCTCCTTTTTCAAAAAAGGCGACGGAAAAACTCCGTCGCCCCCTAAATTATATTATTGTTGTGTGTTTTCGGCTTCTTCTCCGCTTCTGTCGAAAACTCCGCCTTGACCTATGTTAACACCGCTCTTTACACCTACTATATCGGAAAGTACCCAATCGAACTCTCCCGTAGTAACTATAAATCCGCAGTATTCACACTTGCCCGCACTTGTTATAGCGGTAGGTGCACCGCAGTGAGGACAAGATACCGTTGAATTGTTGCTCTTTGCAGGGTCTGTAAGAACGCCTGTCTTACGCATAAATGTATAGATGTACTTAAGGTGGTACTCTGCATTGGGATTACCCTGAAGTACCGCTTTTGTCTTTTCATCTATGTAGTAGTCCGTCATTCTGGCAAGTATGTATACGGAAAGCTGTTCATATTCTTTATCCCTTACATACTTGTACAGATAGGATTGATTTACATTTATTCTGTCCAGAACGTTTATTCTTCCGGCATCCTTCATTTTCTGTATCTGCTTTGCATGTTGCTGGTAAAGTTCTTCCTTCTCGAAAGGTCTTACCTTTTCGAAATCTCTTTCCGACCATGCGGTCTGCAAGGTGATGAAGGTCTCCTTTACCCAAGCCAAGAACTTGTCGTTGGAGAAGTTCTTGTCGTATTGCGTAATGGCAGATACTATTTTTTCCGTATTATCGGGAACGTGTATGTCCGCACCCTGTCTTACCTGAGTTTTGTTTGTGCCGGAACCGCCGCCGCCTCTCTTGGAGAATATTATTACGAGTACGACTATTATTATGGCTATTATCAGGGAGCCGCCGCCACCGCCGGAGGAGCTGTAGTCGCTGTCGCTGTCCCAACTTGAACCGCCCCAGCTGGAGCTACCGCCCCAATCGGAACCGCCCGAATCATAGTCGTTGAAATCTCCGAGATCGCAGTAGGAGTTGACGGAGGTAACAAAAATTGCCAAAAGGGTAAGTACAAGGGCAAGTATTTTTTTAAATTTGCTCATAGTATTCTACCCCTTGTTTCAGCTTCTGGGAGAACCGCACTCGGAGCAGAATTTGCCTTTGTTTACGGCACCGCAGCTACAGGTCCACTCTGCGGGAGCGGGCTTGGGAGAACCGCACTCGGAACAGAACTTGCCTGTATTACTTGCACCGCAACTACAGGTCCAAGCTGCCGAACCTGCTTGAGGAGCGGGAGCGGGAGCATCGGGCTGTGCGGGTGCTGCCTGAGGAGCGCTGTCGGGTTGTATACCGCTTTGAGGTGCTTGAGCCTCGGCATTATCGGGCTGTATACCGCCGGATTGAGGAGCATTCTGCTGTGCATACTGCTGAGCCATGGGAGAAACAGGCATTTCGGGGATAGGTGCACCCTGTTGCTGACCGTACTGCATCATATTGGCAGCCTGTGAGCCTGCAAGGCCTCCTACCATACCCATTCCCATAAATCCTGCCATAGCACCGTTGGGATTTGAAGCCGCATTTTCCATGGCGGTAGACTGAGCGGCACCCATTCTCGCACCAAGCATCTGAGCATTTGTATATACTCTGGATTCCTGGAACTGGTTGATCTTTGCCACAGACTCATCATCGGGCTTGATGGATGAGAAGGCAACGGTCACTATGGATATACCTCTAAGCTGACCCCATTCTTCGGATATTTCGGCATTTACTTCCTTTGCTATAGCCTTTGTGTAAAGGGGAAGCTGGTCGTAAGCTACTCTTTGAAGAGCGATCCTTCCCAAAGCGGGTTGAAGAGCATCCTGTACGCCTGCTTTGAGCTGGTCGTCTATGGATGACTTTTTAAAGCTGTCCGTTACGTTAGCGCACACATTTGTATAGAACATAACAGGGTCTGTTATTCTGTAGGAATATGTGCCGTAGGCTTGTATCTTAATGGAGAAATTAAACTCGCTGTCTCTGAAGGGAACATCTCCCACGCCTACTTTATTGTTCATGATTTCCTTTGTGTTTACAAAGTAAACTCTCTGATCGTTCTCTGCGGAACCGCCGTAAGCAAATCTCTTGCCTACTTTTTTGAAAGATTCTTTAAGTCCCGAGAAGCCCGAGTCAAAAAGTGAAGGCTCTGTGCCCGTGTCGTAGGTATAGGCACCGGGCTCGGAGGTAAAGTCTACTATTTTACCGTTTTCAACGATTATCATAAACTGACCTTCGTTTACGGCGATCTTACTTCCGTTTGTGATTATATTGTCTGTTCTCTTTGTGTTGGAACCTGCGGTAACTCTTACCTCACCTTTTTTAACAAGGGTGTTTTCGTCTAAGGAATCGCAGTAGATGTATTCCTTCCATTGATCGGCAAGGGTAGTACCTATAGATGCCAATGCTGCTTTAATTAACCCCATTTTCTTTTCCTCCTTTTATTTATTATAAAATATTGGTTACTCGATTACGTTTTCGGCGGTTTCGGTCTCGAAGAAATCCACGCCCGTTTCTTCTTTAAGGTCGATATTTCTTTCTTCCGCAAACTTATTGAGAGAGGTAGTCATGCTGTCGGAAAGTACAAGGGTTGAGCCTATCATACCGCCAAATATAATGCCGAAGCTGTAGCTTGCCTTTGTTTCCTCGCTTTCATCGTCAAGAAGTGTAGCGGTCTCCATGGTATTTGTCATGGAATCGATGTAGGTGAGAAAAGCTTGCTTTATCTCCTCGTTAAGGTCTTTTAAACTCTCGGGAGGGTCAAGTTGTGCAAAAGCAGTCTCAAAAGCTTCTTTAAGGGCTTTGTTTGTTTCCTCGGGAGTAGCATCCTCACCCAAGCTTTTTTCGCTTTCCTGTACGGAGCCCATAGCCTCGTTTTTAAACTTTGCAAAATATGCCTTTTCCTCTTCGGTAAGATGCTTTTGCTCTTTTGAGGTGTCGGGCTTGTATGCCTCGGGCTTGCTGTCGTTTAATTTTTTGAGTTTTTCTATTTTGGAAGCTATCTGTTCCTTATCGTTGTTGTCTTTAATGGAAACCGTTTTTGTTTCCGCATCCCAATCTATGCCGTAGTTGGCATACTCAAGTATTTCTCTTAAGGGCAAGAGTGTACGACCGTTTTCGATCTTTACAGGGTTTGAAAGTTTTTTACCCGTAATGTTAAGATCGTAGTCAATGCAAATAAGAGTGCCGGAATTTGTGAAAAGGTTCATGGTGAAAGCATTGTCGTCTTTTGTAAGAAGTACAACTTTATTGTCCGCATCCCAATCCACTTTAAAGCCTAAGGCTTCAAATACGTCTCTTATGGGTATGTAGGTAACACCGTCATATATTATGGGCTCTTGATCCTGAAATGCGACTTCACTTCCGCCCTCTATAACTACCTGTGTAGCAAATACGGGTGCATTCATAAGGCATATAGCCGATAAACAAATTGCTAAAAATTTTTTCATATTTTCCTCCTTTAGTGGTTCCCTTTAGTATCTTTATTTTTTTGATTATATCATACTTGCTTACAATTAGCAAATGATACTTATTTGTTTTTCTTTATCAAAATCGTGGGGCTGTTTCTCCGCTGCCTTGTAGCCTAAGGCTATGGCTATGGTAAAGCCGTAACCTTCGGGAAAGGCAAGCTTTTTGCCGAAATATTCTTTTTTATCGCTGTGGAGGGCATCGTATACCGAGCCTATTATAAGAGAGCCGATGCCTAAATGTTCAGCCTCCAAGGCTATGTTTTCCACCGCGATGCCCGAGTCCAGCATACTCCATCTGAAATCTTCTTTGGCACTTAAAAATATCACTACGGGAGCGTCAAAGTAGAATATTTTCTCCGAAGGCACCTCTCTCAGGCTGTTCTTTTGAATGTCTATCTCTTTTAAGATATGGTTACTTTTGTACACCACGCTAAAATGTATTTCTTGCATATTTGCGGCGGTGGGAGCCTGTAAAGCCGCTGTGAGAAGCTGCTGCAGCTTCTCTTCTTCCACCGCTTTTTCAAGAAAATTTCTTGTGGAGCTTCTTTTTTGTATTTCTATCATAAGTTTTCCTTTATTTTTTCTATTATAACCTTGTATTCGTCATCGGAAAGGTATTTGGGAGGGTTTGAATTCATCTCAAATGTACCGCCGAAGCCGTAGCCGTCTTTTACCTTGGGTACAATGTGTACATGCAAGTGGGGAAGGGTATCGCTGTACATACCGTAGTTTATTTTGTCTGCATTTACAGCCTTCTGTATTGCAAGACCTACGGTCTTCATGTCTTCAATAAATACGGAAGATTCTTCGCTTGAAAGCTCATAAAGCTCTCTTGCATGGTCTTTGTAGGCTATTACACATCTGCCGTAGTATGTTTGATCTCTGAAAAGATACAATTTTGTACACTTAAGCTCGCATATAGGTATCATAAGCGAGTCCAATTTTTCTTTGTTTCCACAGTATAAGCATTCTTTTTCGCTTACCATAGTTAAACCTCCTCAAGCCGTTTATCGACTTTTTTTATGATTTTCTTACCGTTGAAATTATACCACAAAGGAATTTTTTTTACAACATAAAAATATATTAAGGCGCAGATATAAAATGCTTGCAAAATAATGGGATATAGTTTAGAATATAGGTTGAAATTTTTTTGTTAAAGGAGAAAACTATGGAAGATACAAATAATTTTGCACCCAATTTGGTGCCATGTCCACATTGTGGGAAGGGAAACCCCGACGGAGCCAGATATTGCTTCTACTGCAAGGGGGATCTGAGAGTTGTGAAACAGCCCGAGAATGAAGATAACGGCTTTTCAAATGATGACGATTTTGACAGCATAGAAGAGGCTTTTGCCCTTCAAAAGGGAGCCTTTGCATCAAACCCCGTAGGTGGGGGTATGCAGCAGGGTTATCCTCAGGCAGGTATGCCTCAGGGAAATTATAACTCGGGCGGTTACCCTCAGACACAAAACTTTAATGCCGCACCTCAGCAACAAGCTGATTTTTCGGGAGCGTTTAAGCTTGTAGGCCTTATAGGCGTTGCCATGCTTGCTTTAACGGCTATAATATTCTTTGTTTTCGGCAACTTTGACGGAGGAGAAAAAGAGGCAAGAGCAAATGTCGGAGAGGTGTACTCCGCAGCTCAAAAGTATTTTACGGAAAATCCCACCGCACAATATGTTATGAGTGGCGGTCTTGACAGCTATTTTTCAAAAAATGTAGACGGAGATTATGCCGCCATGAAACAGATGGACTATACTATGGCTATATGGGCAGGCAACAACAGTGCCGCTTTATACATGCCGGGACTTAAAAATCTTATGGATGAAGCTCATGTTTCGGAAGAACAACTTAAAAGTTTGGTGGACGAAAGCTTTAAGAAAAACGGTAAAGTTAAAATAAAAAAAGTAAAGATCGACGGCGATTATTGCTTATTCTTCAGATGATAAAAAAAGAGCCGTGAAAAACAGAAACGTGTTTTTCACGGCTCCTTTTTTAAATAGAGGTAAAAAGTGAACAAACTGAAAAGGCAACTCGGTTCAAGATACAAAAAATATGCCGATAAGCATCATAAGACTATAGAGTATTTAAAACAAAAAAATATAGAGCTTACAAAAGAAAATGTAGCAAAATACGAAGGCAAGGAAAAGCTTAGGTGTTTTAAATTTCAGGGTATGAAGGAGTGGGTTAGTTCCTACTTTGAGGAGAGAATAGCAGAACTTGAAAGGCTACTTAAAAAAGAAAATATATATTTTTTTGATATTCACGGGGAAAAACAAAAGCTTTCAAGGGAGAATTGTCAGGACTTTTACGAAGGTTATGAAATGAGGTTCGGACAGACCCGTTTCTTTGCGGATTGGTACATATCAAGGGAGCAGGCAAAAAAGGCTGCGGCAAAGAAAATGGCTGAGATCTACCAAAAAGAAAGAGGCGAGAGCCTTGCCCAATATGTTTTTGCCGATACAAATGCTTGCAAGAAAAATGTGAAATATATATTTGCGGAGTGTAGGAAGATAACACTGCCTTATATACTGGGTAAACTGCCTTCAAACCCTCACTATAAACGCTACTGCAGAGAGATATCCGCAAAGATACTCTCCTTTGTAAATTTAAATGACAACATACTTGAAGAGATACCCGAAAACTATGCCGACCTTTACCCCAATGCAAGACAGCTTAAAAGACATTTTGTAATACACTGCGGTCCCACCAACTCGGGTAAGACTTACGAGGCTCTTCAAGCTCTTAAAAAGGCGGACTCGGGTATATATTTGGCGCCTTTGCGCCTTCTTGCCTACGAGATATTTGAAAGGCTTAATACCGAAGGGGTACCTTGCAGCCTTTTGACGGGGGAGGAAAGAATGGATGTACCCTTTTCAAACCATATTTCAAGTACCGTGGAAATGCTTGAGCTTAATACGGTGTACGAAAGGGCGGTAATAGATGAGGCGCAAATGCTTTCAGACCCCGAAAGAGGCGGAGCTTGGACAAGGGCAATACTTGGAGTGTGTGCAGAAGAGGTGCATATTTGCTGTGCTCCGGAGGCTTTAAATGTTATAAAAGAGATCATAGCTCTTTGCGGTGACAGTTACGAGACCCACTTTACGGAAAGAAAGGTCCCCTTGTATGCCGACAGTGAAACTACGGATTTTCCCAACAAAATAAAAAAGGGAGATGCCCTTATAGTTTTTTCGAGAAGAAGTGTCCATGCAGTGGCTTCGGAGCTTAAAAATGCGGGTATGAACCCGGGTATAATATACGGCTCTCTTCCCTACGATGTGCGCTACAATGAAGCGAGACGCTTTAAAGAGGGCGAAACGGATGTTCTTGTGGCTACTGATGCCATAGGTATGGGACTTAACCTTCCCATAAAAAGGATAGTTTTTTTGGAGACCAAAAAGTTCAACGGCAAAGAGATAGTTTTCCTTGAAGACTCCCAAGTAAAGCAAATAGCAGGCAGAGCGGGAAGAGCCGGGATATATGATGAAGGGCTTTACACCGCAGATTTCCCTTCGGATAAAGTGTTTGTTGAAAACTGTGTGAACAGAAATATCAAAAATATAGAGGAGGTAAGAGTGCCTTTTTCGGAAAGGCTCATACACCTTAACGTCCCCCTTTCCAGAATATTTGAAAGGTGGATGGAAATGCCCGAAAAAAAGCCTTTTAAGAAAAGTGAGATAGGCGAAAAACTTAACCTTTGCCACTATCTTGAAAAGCTGACCGAGGATAAGACCAAAATATACGAGCTTATAACAATACCCTTTGACGAAAGCAGTGGGGCGGTATGCAGTAAGTGGCGAAAAATGTGCGACTATGTTCTGGAAGAAAAAAAGCCCGAGCTTCAAGAAGTGACGGCGGATATAAGAACAAAGGGAAACCTTGAAGTACTTGAAACAAGCTTTAAGACCTTGGATCTTGTTTATTATTTTTACTACAAATTTTGGCGAGACAAGGACATACTTGAAAGCATAATGTATTTAAAAAAGGATGTATCATCAAACATAATGGAACTTTTGGAAAAACAGGTACTATCCCCTAAAGTATGCAAATACTGCGGAAGAGTATTACCCTGGAATTTCTCCTACGGAAGCTGTTCCGTTTGCTTTTTGGAAAGAAGACAGAGAAAATAATATATCATATTTGAAACATTACGACAAAAAATAGGGCTTAATATGTCAAATTTGATATATTAAGTCTTGTTTTGCTTCAGGGTATATGGTAAAATGTTTTCGGAGGCGATAGCATGAAAATAGATAAAAACCTTCGGGAAGACAATATATTAAAAGAAATAGCTCAAAGGTTAAAACAACATAGGATAAGCTATCCCATGACTCGGGCGGAGCTTGCGGAAAAATCAATGGTATCGGTAAGTACCGTAACAAGGTTTGAAAACGGCGAAGATATAAGTTTTCTAAAGGTGATACGCATATTGAAAGCCCTTGAGCTTGAAAATAATTTAAACGAACTTATCCCCGATTACAGTGAAAAGCCTTCTTTTTATGTGGATAAAGGTGTCAATAAACAAAGGGCAAGACGAAAGAACACTAAAAAGAATGATTGGAAATGGGGTGATGAACAGTGATAAAAGCTGTAGAGGTCATACTTTGGGGTAGAAGGATAGGGTATTTGTATCAGGGAGAAGGAGACTCGGTGCCTGCTTTTGAGTACGATAAGGAGTTCAAACAAAGCGGTATAGAAATATCGCCTATAATGATGCCTCTTTCGGACAGAGTTTATCGCTTTCCCGAACTAAGAGAAATATCGGCTTTTCGCGGCTTGCCGGGCTTGGTGGCGGATTCACTGCCCGACAGATTCGGTAATACCCTTATAAACCGCTGGCTTTCGGAACAAGGCAGAAGCCCCGAAAGCTTTACTGCCATGGAACAGCTGTGTTATATCGGTAAAAGAGGAATGGGCGCATTGGAGTACATTCCCGCTGTTGATTTTAACAACACTACAAATACGGATATAGATATTACGGAAATGACAAGGCTTGCCTCGGAGGTACTGTCCGGAAGAGAGGACAAGGTGTTGCAGGGGGATAATATGGGAAAGATGCAACTGCTTGAAATAGGTTCATCGGCCGGGGGTGCCGGAGCAAAAGCTATAATAGCATGGAATGAGCAAACAAAGGAAGTAAGATCGGGTCAGATAAATGCAGGGGATGGATTTGACTATTGGATAATAAAATTTGGTGGTGTGAACGGAAACGGCGACCATGATGTTGAAGATAAGAAACAGTACACCAATATTGAGTATGCTTATTATCTTATGGCAAAAGATGCGGGAATAAATATGAATGAGTGTCGTCTTTTCAGCAGAGATGGGTACTGCCATTTTATGACAAAGCGGTTTGACAGACTTAACGGGAAAAAAATTCACATGCAGACTTTGGCTGCACTGTTGCACCTTGATTACAATATCCCAAACCAAATAGGTTATGAACAATACGCTGAACAGGCTCGAAAGCTTGGTATAGGAAAAAGCGGTATAGAGCAGGTGTATAGACAAATGGTGTTTAATGTTGTGGCAATGAATAATGATGACCATGTTAAAAATTTCTCTTTTCTTATGGACAGAAAGGGAAAGTGGCAGTTAGCACCCGCCTACGATATAACTTACGCCTATCATCCCGCTAACAGGTGGATATCAAAACATCAGATGTCGGTGAACGGAAAGGTAGAAGATATTACGGGAGAAGATTTGATAAAAAGCGGAAATATTATGGGTCTTCCGAGAGCATTTTGTCGAGATGTTTTGGAACAAGTAACGGATGTAGTATCCAATTGGTTCATATATGCCGAAAAAAGCGAATTATCAAAAGAAAGAACCGAAGAAATATACGGGAATTTGGAAAATTCCGTAAGATCGGTTTCCGAATATGGTTCTTAAGGGGACCTCTAAAAAGTGCTATTGAAGTAAAATTGAGATAGCTTGTTCGAGGACTAGGAAATGGCTCGAAGCCAATGTAGAGCATTGGTGAGAGACATTGACGACGTAATCGGGCAAGATAGCCAATTTTACGATTTATGAGTTTT
>JAFSVK010000146.1 GCA_017444985.1 Bacillota bacterium | reverse complement strand
TATTGAAGTAAAATTGAGATATCTTGTTCGAGGACCGGGAAATGGCTCGAAGCCAATGTAGAGCATTGGTGAGAGACATTGACGACTAACCTTTGCAAGATAGCCAATTTTACGATTTATGAGTTTTTAGAGGTGCCCTTTATAAATCACACTGCAAAAGGCTGTGAAAAAGCACAATTTGTTTTTTCACAGCCCATTATGGTTATCAGTCAACAGCAACTACTGTCTTCTTGTCGTAAGCACCACAGGACTTGCAAACTCTGTGAGGCATCATAAGATCTCCGCATCTGCTGCATGCTACAAGAGTAGGTGTGGATACTCTCCAACTTGAAGCCTTTCCGCTATCTCTCTTTGCCTTAGATCTTCTTCCCTTAGGACATATTGACATGGTCTACACCTCCTTATCATCGTTAAAAAGAGTCAATAAACTTTCAAATTGTGGATTAACATAACCCCTGTCACAGCCACAATCGCCTTCATTTAAATTTTTGCCGCATTTGGGACAAAGTCCCTTGCAATCCTCCGAACACACCGTTTTCCTTGGCATATTCAAGAGAATATCGGCTATAACGGCGGATTTGAGATCCACAGTCTTATTTTCAAGCATAAAACTCTCTTCATCGACATCGGGCGTTTCGGAATAAACTTCCTCTATATCGTTCTCGAGTTTCGTTTCAAATGCTTCAAGACACAGATCGCATACTGTATTCAAACAAGCTTTTATGTTGGCTTTTACCCTGTATTTTTCGCCTTCCTTGGAAACCGTGCCCTCCACCTTAACGCTACCCTCTATATCCGAGGGAGAAAAGGGAAGAGTTATATTTTCCTCAAAGGAAAAATCCTTGGGTACGCTTACAACATTTTTAACATCTATGGTCATACCTGATCTCCGTATTTGAACACATCAAAAGGCATTATACCTTATTATGTATTATTTGTCAAGTAATTCTTTTGTATCTTGTGCTATCATGAGCTCCTCGTTTGTGGGTATGAGGAAAGCCCTGATTTTAGAGTCTTCTGCCGCAAAATCAAGCTCTTTTCCTCTTTGGGAATTCTTCTGCTCGTCGATTTTAAGACCAAGACACTCTAAATATTTACATATAGCGGCTCTGTGTCCCGAGTTATTTTCGCCTATACCCGCTGTAAATACGATAGCATCACAACCGCCTAAGGCAACTACATAGGAACCTATGAACTTAGCTATTTGATATCTGAACATTTCAAGGGCAAGCTTACATCTTTCGTCCCCTTCGTTCATACCCGCTTCCACATCTCTGAAGTCGCTGGATCTGCCTGTAACACCTAAGATACCGCTCTTCTTGTTCATAACGTTATCTACCTCATCTGCAGATAAGCCTTCCTTCTTCATTATGAAAGGAACTATAGCAGGGTCGATATCGCCGCAACGAGTACCCATTTCAAAGCCTGCAAGCGGTGTAAGACCCATGGTGGTATCTATTACCTTTCCGTCCTTTACAGCTGCAAGAGAAGAGCCGTTGCCAAGGTGACAGGTGATTATCTTTGTACCCTCTGCCTTACCGCCTAACATTTCAATAGCTCTCTTTGTAACAAACTTGTGGCTTGTACCGTGGAAACCGTACTTTCTTACCGAATACTTTTCATAGTACTCATAGGGAAGAGCGTACATATAAGCCTTAGGAGGCATAGTCTGATGGAAAGCTGTATCAAACACCGCAATATTGGGCTTTCCGGGCATAAGTTTTTCACAAGCCTCTATACCCATAAGGTTTGCGGGCATGTGTAAGGGGCCAAGGTCGAAATGGCTTCTTATTATTTCTTTTGCCTTATCATCAACTATTATAGACTGCTTGAAATCCTCACTGCCGTGAAGTACTCTGTGTCCTATACCGTCGATCTCATCAAGGGAAGATATAACACCTACTTCCTTGTCCGTAAGCTTATCCATAACAAGCTTTATAGCTTGGTCGTGGTCTGCAAGAGGTTGTTCGAAAACCACCTTATCCTTTCCCGCAGGGGTGTGCTGAAGGTTGGAACCCTCTATACCTATTCTTTCCACAAGACCCTTTGCAAGGACTTCGTTGTTATCCATATTGTAAAGCTGATACTTAAGTGATGAACTTCCGCAGTTTATAACTAATATTTTCATTTTTTTCTCCTTATTTGGGGTATTATTTAGCAAGCTGAGCCTGTACGGCTGTTATAACTACCGTACCTACGATATCATCTGCAAAGCAACCTCTTGAAAGGTCGTTTACGGGCATAGCAAGACCCTGAAGTACGGGGCCGTAAGCATTTGCCTTTGCAAGTCTCTGAACAAGCTTATAGCCTATATTTCCCGCTTCAAGAGAGGGGAAAACAAGGGTGTTGGCATGACCTGCCACACTGCTTCCGGGAGCCTTGGACTCACCTACGGAAGGAACTATAGCCGCATCAAGCTGAAGTTCACCGTCAAGCTCGATATTGGGATATTTTTCTTTAGCGATAGCCGTAGCATCCGCTACCTTTGTGACCTCGTCGCTCTTTGCACTGCCCTTTGAAGAGAAGGAAAGCATAGCTACCTTTGCCTTATTGCCTGTGAAAGCCTCAAAGCTTTCTGCGGAAAGAGCTGCTATCTCAGCAAGCTGTTCGCTGTTGGGTGCAATATTTACGGCACAATCGGCAAATACGAATACACCGTTGTCGCCAAACTCGCTACCGGGTACTTCCATAAGGAAAAATCCCGAAGCACTGCTTATACCGGGCTTACACTTAAGAAGCTGAAGAGCGGGACGAATTGTATCACCCGTAGCATGGCAAGCACCCGATACGGCACCGTCTGCATCTCCGCACTTACACATAAGGCAAGCATAGGTC
Source organism: Bacillota bacterium (assembly GCA_017444985.1). GTDB lineage: Bacteria > Bacillota > Clostridia > Lachnospirales > CAG-274 > UBA3680. The sequence goes on along the minus strand of JAFSVK010000146.1, from coordinate 637 downwards.
ATATAATCGACCTTGCCGTCTTTTCCTGCCTTGAATATTTCTTTTTCTGCTATCTCAGCATTAAGCTCTATACCTTTTTTTGCAAAAGCCTTTGTTCTGAGCTCTACAAACTTGTCGATATATTTCTGCTTGTTTGCATCCTTGTAAGGATCAACAACCTTTACACCGCTTAAGTCAAAGCCCTGACCGTTTTCCTTTATTTCCTCTTCCGTACCTATAAGTACGATATTTGCCAAATCTTCTTTAACTATCTTCTCTGCCGCCTCATATGTTCTCTTGTCCATAGACTCGGGCAAAACAATAGTTTTTTTGTCGGCTTTAGCCTTAGCTTTTAAAACATCTAAAATGCTCATTTAAATTCTCCTTTTCTTTTTTGGATAGAGGTGTCCTCTAAAATCCTTTTACTTAATTGTAACACTAATATTAAATTTTTACAACATTTTTTTATGTGAGTTGTGTTTAAAAAACAAATTCCAATAATTACCCCGGAATTTTCTTTAGGGGACCTCTAAAAAGTGCTATTGAAGTAAAATTGAGATATCTTGTTCGAGGACCGGGAAATGGCTCGAAGCCAATGTAGAGCATTGGTGAGAGACATTGACGACTAACCTTTGCAAGATAGCCAATTTTACGATTT
>JAFSVK010000145.1 GCA_017444985.1 Bacillota bacterium | reverse complement strand
GCGTAGCAATTGGCTTTTGGCTATGCCAAAAGTTGTGAACTGCGGATTTAAAGTCTGCCGACGGCGATAATGTTTATATATTTTACTACAAAGGGCTGTGAAAAAGCACATTTTGTTTTTTCACAGCCCCATCCCCTCCCCTTTCAGGGGAGGCTTTTCCGCTATTTCGAGTTTTGTTTTTATTGCTTACTTTTTCGCTATTCCAATGCTTGCTTGCAAAAAATCAACTCCTATGCCTCACCGACACCTAAGCCTCCCCTGAACAGCCACAGCTGACGGGGAGGTGGCAGCTTTAGCTGACGGAGAGGTTTTGAGCGGAACCAAAAAACTCCGCCTACAAAATGACGGAGAGGTTCCGCCACAAAGATATATTAGTAATCATCACACCCCGTCCGATCATCCGGAGAAAATGTTGTTTTACGGCAGGGAGCCTCTAAAAATCGATTTTTCCCATTTACTCCACACTTTCTCAATACCTATGGTTTATATATCCGTCTATTACCGACTTTCTTGTGCCTTCTGTGAAAACGCCCTCTTCCTTTACTCTGTTTAGTATGGCGGGGTTCATGGAGTGGAGTACCATATTTTTGTTTTCAAGTATTATTTCAAAAAGCTTATTTTTAAGCTCCTTGCTCCTTACTCTTATCATATAGGCTTCCACATCTTTAAACTCCGCAAGTTCCAATATTTTCATGGTGGCTTTGTCTTTTTTGGAGTAGTAGTAGTTGCATTTTTCGTTGTATATGAGGGCGTTTTCGCTGTCAACGCTTCTTGCCGCCATGGAGGCATCCTTTGCAAGGGCGTTGTAGTATTGGTAGTTGAAAAGGCCCTTGTCTATGTTGTCGATGTGTTTGAAAGGCTTTATACCCAGAGAAAGCACCGCATCAAGATTTCTTTGGAGATATTCTCTTTTGGTCATATCTCCTTTTATGTACTGGTCTATAAGAGCCTGTCTGTAGTTGAAATATTTTTGCAGTGCATTCATAGGTATCTTCCTTTACAGTAGTAATCCCTTTGCCACCGAAGCGGCTGTTTCCTCGCCTTCAAGTGCCTTAAGCAGTTCCACGGCAAAAGCCATGGCAGTTGCGGGACCTTGGGATGTTATAATGTTTTTATCTTTTACAACAATGTCGCTTACAGCCATGCAGCCTTCAAGCTCTCCTTCTAAGGAAGGGTAGCAGGTGGCTGTAATACCTTTTAAAAGCCCGTTTCTGCCAAGTACGGTAGGGCCTGCGCATATAGCTGCGACTATCTTGCCTTCTTCTTTAAATTTTTTGCATATATCTATGGCTTTGGGAGTATTTAATATATTGTTTCTTCCTCCCATACCCCCGGGTATCACAACGGCATCGAAGTCCCCTTCCTTTATGTCTTGAAGCAGGGCATCGGCTTTAAATATTATGGAGTGGGCACCTTGTATATCGAGGCTGTCTCCCGCAGAGGCGGCACAAACCGTGGCCCCGCCTCTTCTTAATACATCAACTACCGTAAGAGCCTCCACCTCTTCACAGCCGTCTGCCATTATTACTATTACTTTACTCATATTTTCTCCTTCCAAATTATTAAAATATCTCCGTTTCGGCATCGGCATCGGTAGCGGTTAATATCTTATAAAGTATTTGTACGAACTCTCCTCTTGTAAGGGGTTTTTCTCCGTTGAATTTACCTGCATTGCCCGTTACGGCACCGAAAGCCTTAAGTATGGCTACATAGCCCGTATACTTATCGCTTACATCTTCAAAAGGCTTTACAAACTCTCCCTTTTGAGCCAGTATTTTAAAGGCGGGAGAGGTGTCACCGATCTTCTTTACAAATTCGTACTTTGTAATGTTGCTCTTTGCCTTGTAATCGTCGCCGAAAAATCTCTTTATAAAGGCTTTTTTGCTATCCTCAACGTAGGAGCCGTAATCGGAAACGGTGAAAAAGCCTACTATCTCTTCTTGGGTAAGGGCTTTGTTTGGCTGAAATTCCTCATCTTCAAAGTAGAAGCCCATTTTTAAAAGCTCGGTCGCCGCTTCTTCGCACCAATATCCGTCAAGGTCGGCGTAGCCTTTCTTTTCGGGTTTTACTACATTGCCGTTGTAGTCCAGCTTATCTTTTGTGATAGGGTCTATGTATACGTTATCATCTACCGACCATACCAATTTTGCCGCAAATTCGTTATTGTCGTTTTGGAATATGTATTTTTTGGTGAATGTGGTATATTCCAATGCTTCCTTGTAGGCTTCTTCCTTGGATATTGCCTTGGAAAGGTCGGGGTATTGGCTGTTATTGAAGTAGCTTCTTGAAAAGTAGACTACATTCATATCCTTATCTACCGTAACGGTGGCTGTTTCGGAAAGAGAGGGTATACCGTTTACCTGTTTTATATAGTTGTTTGCCTTGGGACCCGAGATGTAATCTTTATCTTCCTCGTATTTGTAATCGCCTTTGCAGAGGGAGGCTATAACGGCATCCGTTTTTTCTTTTGCCTTATCCTCGTCAACTTTTGCATCCCAATCGGTATTGACATCGGAAGAGTAATCCGAATAGTTTAATATGGCTTTTCCGTCTTGAGTGAGACTGGCATAGAACTCGTCTGTGGATATGGTCAGGGTGTTGGCATATCCATAGGATGAATAGCTGTAGCTTACATCCTTTGAGTTGTAGTTTTTGGAAAATGCCTTGTTTATAATATCCACCGCCGCTTGAGGTGTGACCGAGCCCGCAAGTCTTTCTATCTCGTTCTTTTCCGAGGGTGATAGGTGGGCTTCTCCCATGGCGACATCTTCTTCACCGTTATCATAAGAAGCCGCAAATTTATAGTAGGGGGAGAGGTAAAGTGTTATAGCCTCACCCGTAAAGGCATCTATACGCACAACGGAGTTTATGGCATACACACCGTAAAAACCTTTGTCGAACTCGTTCTTTTTGCTGTAGTAAAGTTTTACGCCGTCGTTTTCAAAAAGATATTCCTTTGCCTTTGTCTCGTCTATGGCAGTGGCGGGGTCGGGAAGCTTGATATCCCAGTAAGAGGGAACGGCAGTGTAGCTTGTTACCTCATTTCCCTCCAGGTATATATCCACTTCGTTGGAAACCACGGGTATACCCTTGTAGTACTGTACATATTCAAAGAATGTGCCCATAAAGGAGTCTACGCCACCGACTGTGGGCTTCATTTGGCTGTAGGTGTCGGGCTGTACCTGTTTTAAAAAGTCGTAGGCTACGCTTTGGAGTGCCTCCGTGGAGTATTTTGCGTTGGCTTCCTCTTTTACCTCGGAGTCGTATTTTGTGTAGTTGTATATCCTACCCTTTTCATCGGCTCTGACAGAGATGCTTACAGTACCCTCTTCCCAGGTGAAGTTGTAAAACTCATTATTCTCCGATTTATCAACGGAGTAGTTGAATTTCTTCATATCGGGAATGTTGATCTTTTCTTTGACTTTTAACAATACTTGTGAGTACTCGTCTTTATCTTTGGCGTATACATTGGGAACCCCGCAAGCCCCGAATGTCAATACCGCAGCAAGGATAGTGCTTATAATTTTTTTCATAGATATCCCTCCCTTTAAGAATATAGATACATTTTACAATATAAGTTGTGTTTTGTAAAGATGTAATGAGGGTTATAGAAAAATATAGCTATGAAGATAAGGTGTTGAGAACGGAAAAGAGCGATGCCGAAAAGCTGAAAGCCTATTTCGCATAAAACACAAGGGACAGCCTGAGCTGTCCCTGTGAGGTGCCCATAAGTCCTTGACAAGTTGTTACGGGGAGATATTGAAAAAATTTAAAAAATATGCTATTATATAGAATAGAGGGGTATACCCCACACCTTTACATGGGTGTATAATATCATCCCTTTTGGAGGTAATTATGAGAAAATGCGGAATACTTCTTCACCCTACGAGCCTTCCCTCTAAATACGGTATAGGCGATCTGGGAAAGAGTTGTTTTGAATTTATAGATTTTTTGGAAAGTGCGGGTATGAAGCTTTGGCAGATACTGCCTCTTGGGCATACGGGCTTTGGAGACTCGCCCTATCAGAGTTTTTCAACATTTGCTTGCAATCCCTTGCTTATAAGCCCCGAAAAGCTTATTGAAAAAGGGCTTATAACGGAAAAAGATATTGCCGAGTATCCCCTTTTAAAAGAAGATGGGGTAGAGTATGACAAAGTTGTGGTCGAAAAGAGGAAACTTTTTAAAAAGGCTGTTTTAAACTTTGATTTTAACAATAAAGAATATAAAAAGTGGTACAGAGAAAATAAGTATTGGGTAGACGATTATGCCCTTTTTATGGCTCTTAAAGGCTATTTTTCAAAGAAAAGAGAAGGAGATAGCGCAAAAAGTCCCGAATATAAGGCGTATAAGGGAAATGCCAAAAAGGTAAACAAAAACACCCTTAATGACTGCTACTACGGTGCTTGCTGGAACTCCTTCCCCCAAGGCTTAAGAGACAGAGACGAAAAGGAGCTTAAAAAATACACAAAGCTTTTAAAAGAGGCTGTAAACTACTACAAATACATACAGTACGAGTTTTATACCCAGTGGATGGAGGTCAAGACTTACGCCAATGAAAAAGGCATAAGCATTATAGGCGACATACCCATATTCGTGGCTGCAGACAGCTCCGACACCTGGGCAAACAGGGAACTTTTCCATATTAACGAAAAAGGCTTTCCCAATACCGTGGCAGGGGTACCCCCCGACTACTTCAGTGTAAAGGGACAGCTTTGGGGCAACCCATTATACAACTGGGAGAAGATGAAAGAGGACGACTACCTTTGGTGGCAGAAAAGACTTTCAAGCCTGGGGAAACTTTGCGATATTATAAGAATAGACCATTTCAGAGCCTTTGACACCTACTACTCCATAACATTCGGCAGCAAGGATGCCACAAAGGGCAAGTGGAAAAAAGGCCCCGGTACCGACTTTTTTGAAAAAACGGCAAAGGCTGTGGAGAAAAATGAGATAATAGCGGAGGATCTGGGAGACCTTTTTGAGAGTGTAAGAGTTTTAAGGGATACTTTAGGCCTCCCCGGTATGAAGATACTCCAGTTTGCCTTCGGTTCCGACTCGGGTAACGAGTATTTGCCTTTTAACTACGGCGACAGCAACACCGTAGTATACACAGGCACCCACGACAACGATACTACCCTTGGCTGGTATCAGTCTACGGACGAGAGAACGAGGGACAGATTCAGGAGGATACTGAATTCCTCCGGCTGCGACCCTGCGGGAGACCTTATACGCTATGCCATATCCTCCCCCGCAAAGTATGCGATAATACCCTTGCAAGATGTTTTGAGACTGCCTGCCGCAGCCCGTATGAACACCCCGGGAGTAGGTAAGGGGAATTGGCAGTTCAGATTTAAAAAAGAGGACTTAACAGAGGAGAGAGCGGGAGAGCTCAAGTACCTTTGCGAGCTTTTTAACAGATGATAAAGAGAATATTTTGGGTGGACGTTTTAAGGACACTTGCCATTATAAATATGATAATATATCACGCCTGTTGGGATGCGGTGTATTTCGGTATAAAGCTCCCTTTTTTAAACAGTCTTAAGGGCGTGATATGGGAAAGATATATTTGCATATCCTTTATATTTTTAAGCGGATTTTGTTTTTACATGAGTAAAAAGCCTATACTGAGGGGACTTATAATATCCCTCTGCGGTATAGCAGTAAGCCTTATAACAAAAATATTTACACCAAGTGAGGCTATAATATTCGGCGTTCTCACCTTCATAGGTGCGGCGCAGATCATCTTTGCTCTATGTAAAAAGCTGCTTTTAAAAATAAAGCCCGTGCCCGCATTTTTACTTTGTATAGTGCTTTTTGCCTTTACCTACGATATAGGAAGAGGCTATATACTGTGGGTAAAACTGCCCCAAACTTTGTATCAAAACTTGATAACGGCATTTTTGGGTTTTCCCCCAAGGGGTTTTTACTCATCCGACTACTTTCCCCTACTGCCTTGGATATTTATATTTCTTGCGGGCTTCTTCTTCCAAGGTATATTCAAATTTATAAAAAAAGATGTAAAAAGCAATATATTTACACTCTTTTTTATAAATATATCCAAAAGCTCACTGTATATATACATGATACATCAGCCTATAATATACGGAGGCTTTTATATCTGGCACAAACTTATGGGCTGAAAATGAGGTAATATATGATTTTAACTATAGATATAGGCAATACCAACATCGTTGTGGGTGCTATCACCAACGGGAAAACGGATTTTCTTTCCCGTATAGCCACCGACAAAATAAAAACGGAGGACGAGTACGGAAGTACCCTCTTAAATATTTTTAAACTCTACGGCAAGAAACCCGAAAATGTCACCGCAGCCATAATATCTTCGGTGGTGCCTCCCGTAGTGGGGCATATTAAACAGGCTGTAAAAATGGTGACGGGGGTGGAGGCTATGATAGTGGAGCCGGGTATCAAAACAGGTCTTAACATACTTATGGATAACCCCGCCGCCGTAGGCTCCGACCTTATAGTTTGCGCCGTTGCCGCCCTTGATAAATACAAACCCCCTATAATGGTGGTGGATATGGGTACGGCGACCACCATTTCGGTAATAGACAAAAAGGGCAACTACATAGGCGGCCAAATAATGCCGGGGGTAATAGTGAGTATAAACGCTCTTTCCGACAGGACCGCACAGCTTCCCCACATAAGCCTTGATGCCCCTAAGAGAGCCATAGGCAAAAATACAGTAGACTGTATGCACTCCGGAGTAATATACGGTGCGGCGGCTATGATAGAGGGCTGTATAGAGAGAATGGAAGAGGAGCTGGGAGAAAAGGCAAAGGTAGTCATGACGGGAGGCGTGGGAAAATACATAGCACCCCACTGCAAAAGAGATATAGACTATGATGAAGAGTTGCTTTTAAAGGGCTTGTACAAAATTTATCTAAGAAATAAATAAATGAGGGACGGGAAAACCGTCCCTATAGGTGTTTGTATTACAAATTTATTTTAGGAAAACATAAATACAGCATTTTATATATTCGATTAATTGCAAAATATCAGTATAGGATCAAACAAAAGGAGCATATATGAAAATAATAGTAGGCTTGGGAAACCCGGGCAGAGATTACACGGGCACAAGGCACAATGTAGGCTATGAAGTCATTGCAAAGCTTGCCTACGACCTGAATATAGATATGGGTAGGGAGAAGTTTAAAGCCGTTTACGGCGAGGGCTTTATAGGCAGTGAAAAAATAATACTCGTTCAGCCCATAACCTATATGAATTTAAGCGGAGATGCCGTAAGGGAGTTTGTAAACTTCTACAAGTCGGAGGATAAGGACATTATAGTAGCCTGTGATGATATCAACCTTCCCGTAGGTTCCGTTAGGATAAGAACAAAGGGCAGTGACGGAGGTCAAAAGGGACTTAGGAGCATAATGTATCAATTAGGCTACGACACCTTTACAAGAATAAGGGTGGGGATAGGTGAAAAGCCCCAAGGCTGGGATCTGGCAAGATATGTGTTGAGTAAGTTTACGGAAGATGAAAGAGAAGATATCATAAAGGGTATCACCGATGCGGCACAGGCGGCAAGAATGATAGTAAAAGACGGAAATGCCGATGCAGCCATGAATAAATTCAACAAAAAGGGCATAGGTGCAAAACAACAATGAGCAATATATTTTACGGTATGCTTGATAACAATACCGAGTACCGAAAATTTAAAGAAAATATACAAAACAACAACTTTCCCATCTATGCTACGGGAACGGTAAACACACAAAAAAGCCAACTTATGGCATCCCTTACGGATAGGGGAGAAAGTGCCCTTGTTATAACCTACAGCCAGAAAAGAGTGAAGGAGTTACAGAGGGATCTTGGCTATTTTCTTCATGAGAGGGTGGTAGCCTACCCCGGGAAGGATGTTATATTTTACTGGGCGGATATTAAAAGCAACGATATCATCAAAAAAAGATACGAGGTGTTATCAAAGCTTATAAACAAAGAGCCTGTGGTGGTGGTAGCCTGTATAGATGCCCTTATAGACAGACTTGTGCCCGAGAATGTTATAGAAAAGTACATTACAAGCCTTAAGGTGGGGGACAGTGTTGATATAAACGAGCTTTCTTCAAAGCTTCTTCTTATGGGCTATGAAAGGTGTGCAGCCGTAGAGACCCAAGGGCAGTTTGCCCTAAGAGGCGGTATACTCGATGTATTTTCCACAGTAAATGAAAATGCGGTAAGAATGGAGTTTTTCGGGGACGAAATAGACTCCTTGAGAATATTTGACACCAACAGCCAAAGGACCATAGAAAATACGGAAAGTGTTAAAATATACCCCGTAAGAGAGTTGGTATACTCGAAAGAAGACGGGGAAAAGGCAAAAGAGAGAGTTTTAAGGGAACTTAAAAGTTTAAAAGACCCTTCCGACAGGCTAAAAGCTGTAATAGAGGAGGATATGGAGAGGCTTGAAAACCTAAAAAGTTTTTCGGGGGTAGAAAAGTATATAAACTTCTTCTACAAAGAGACGGTAAATCTTTTGGATTACTTTCACAAGAACAGCTATATTTTTGTGGATGAGCCTAAAAGGGTGGAAGAATATCTTGAGGAGGTAACGGGGGAGTTTAAGGAAAGTATGCTGGGCAGGATAGAGGCAGGCACTATGTTGCCTTCTTCTATGGGGCTTATATTTTCCGAAGAAGAGATGCTTAAAAACATAAGGAAAAGAAACACCGTATATTTCAGCGATGTTTTGACCTTTGAAGGGGACAAGTCCGCTACCGTAGACTTTAAAACAAAGAGTGTATTCATACCCAAAAACGATATAGAGGCTCTGGCGCAGAGCCTAAGAAAGCTGTGCGATGACAAGTATAAGGTCATATATATGGCGGGAGGCCATACAAGATGTGAGAGGATGTACAAGGAGCTTACCGAAAGAGGTGTAAAGTGCGTTTTTTCGGAGAATACCGTAAGTGAAGCAAAAGAAGGCTTTACCTACATATTAAGAGGCTCCCTTACAAACGGCTTTGAATATGGGGAGGATAAGTTCATACTCCTTACCGACAGCGAAATATTCGGAGACATAAAACGAAGGAAAAAGAAGAAGAGTACAGGTCTTAAAATAGAGGACTACAACGACCTGAAGCCGGGGGACTTGGTGGTACACGAGTATCAAGGCGTAGGTGTGTACAAGGGCATGGAAAAGATAGTTACCGATAATATAAGCAAGGACTATCTTAAGCTTGAGTACAGCGGGGGAGACACCCTGTATGTAGCCGTAAACCAAATGGATGTTGTGCAAAAGTACATAGGCGGCGAGGGTGTAAAGCCGAAGCTTGACCACCTGGGAGGAAGTTCCTGGGGCAAGACCAAGAAAAAAGCCAAAGAGACCATTAAAATATTGGCGGAGAACCTTATAAAGCTTTATGCCAAAAGGCAAAGCACAAAAGGCTACCTCTACCCTCCCGATACCGTTTGGCAGAAGGAATTTGAAGAGGACTTTGAGTATACCGAAACGGAAGACCAGCTCCTTGCCATAGAAGATGTTAAAAACGATATGGAAAAGGGTATCGTTATGGACAGGCTTATATGCGGTGATGTGGGCTACGGAAAAACGGAGGTGGCTATAAGGGCAGCCTTTAAAACACTGCAGGAGGGTAAACAGGTGGCTGTACTTGTGCCTACCACCATACTTGCAAGTCAGCACTTCTCAAACTTTAGCAAAAGATTTAAAAACTACCCCGTAAATGTAGGGCTTTTAAGCCGTTTCGTAACCCCCGCAAAACAAAAAAAGGTTATTGCGGGTCTTAAAAGCGGAGAAACGGATATAGTTATAGGTACCCACAGGCTTTTGAATAAGTCCATATCTTATAAAGACTTGGGGCTTATAGTGGTGGATGAAGAGCAAAGGTTCGGTGTGGCTCAAAAAGAAAAGCTTAAAAACATATCCGAAAACGTAAACGTACTTACACTTTCCGCCACTCCCATACCCCGAACACTGCACATGAGTATGTCGGGAATAAGGGATATGAGTTTACTTGAAGAGCCTCCCGGAGACAGGCTCCCCATACAGACCTACGTTATGGAATACGACGAGGAGTTTGTTAAAAACGCCGTAAGAAGAGAGGTATCAAGGGGCGGACAGGTGTATTTTATGCACAACAGGGTAAACAATATAGAAGATGTGGCAAACGATCTGCGCTCCCTCTTGCCCGATGTGCGTATAGCCGTTGCTCACGGACAAATGAGCGAAAGAGAACTTGAAGATATTATGATGGATTTCATAAACGGCGAAATAGACCTGCTTGTATGTACCACCATAATAGAAACGGGTCTTGATATACCCAATGTAAACACCATTATTATAAACAATGCGGACACCATGGGCTTGAGCCAACTTTACCAGCTCAGGGGAAGAGTGGGACGCTCCGCAAGAAAAAGCTTTGCCTACCTTCTCTACAAGAAAAACAAAATATTAAGAAGCGAGTCGGAGCAAAGGCTAAAAGCCATAAAAGAGTTTACAGAGCTTGGTTCGGGCTTTAAAGTGGCTATGCGAGACTTGGAGATAAGAGGTGCGGGAGACGTACTTGGAGCCAAGCAAAGCGGACACCTTGAACAGATAGGCTATGAGATGTACTGCAGGCTTTTGGAAACTGCCATAAAAGAGCTTAACGGCAAGCCCGAGGAAAAAGAGTTTGAGACTTTGGTAGACCTTAACATAAATGCCTACATACCCACAGACTACATTGAAGATGAGGTACAGAAGCTTGAAATGTACAAAAAAATAGCGGGTATAAAGGATAAGAACGACTACTACAATGTTTTTGACGAAGTTACCGACAGGTTCGGACAACCACCCAAGGTAGTGCAAAACCTTTTGGATGTGGTACTTATAAAGGCTTATGCCCATGTTTTGGGAGTTACGAATATAAAGCAGAGGGCAAATGCCATAGTATTTACATTAGGCAAGGATGCTGATATAGATACATGGAAGTTTATGGAGCTTGTAAAGCTTTACGGCAAGGACCTTTCCTATACCAACTACGAAAAAAATGCCCTTATAACATTTAAGGCAAAGGATGATAAAAAAATACTCAAAGAAACTACGGAGTTTCTGGAAAAATTTAAGACTACGGAAGGGAGGGAGGACAATTGATAGACCTTCATACCCACTCCACCGTATCCGACGGCAGTTACACACCTACGGAGCTGGTGGAATACGCCTATGAAAAGGGTCTTAAGGCTCTTGCTCTTACGGACCATGACGACATTGCGGGAGTGGAAGAAGCTAAAAGATGTGCGGAAAATTTTCATATAGAACTGGTGCCCGGTATAGAGTTTTCCACGGAGCACAAGGGTCAGCCCTTTCACATGGTGGGTCTTTTCATAGACACCAAAAACAAAGAGCTTCTTTCCGCCCTTGAATACATTAAAAGCGACAGGGCAAGAAGAAACGAAAAAATAATATCGGCACTTAACAAAATGGATATGGATATAGAGCTGAAAGAGGTGGAGGCTATAAGCGGAGGCGGCGTTATATCAAGAGCCCACTTTGCGGCGGTGCTTAAGCAAAAGGGCTATGTCAAAAGCTACAACGAAGCCTTTGACAGGTTTTTGGGTGACGGCAAGTCCGCCTATGTAAAAAGGGAGGCGGTAACGGCTCCCGAGGCCATATCTCTCATACACCGTTCGGGAGGTATAGCGGTGATAGCTCATCCTCTTATATACAGGCTAAGCGAAAGAAGGCTCCTTCAACTTATAGAAGCTCTTAAAGAATTGGGTGTAGATGCCATAGAGGCATACTACTCCTCCCACAGACCCTCCGACACAAGAAAGATAAAAGAATATGCCCAAAGATACGGTCTTTTATTGTCGGGAGGAAGTGATTTTCACGGCTCCGTAAAGCCCGGGCTCGATCTCGGTACGGGCTACGGAAAACTATGTGTACCCGATGAGGTACTTGAAAAATTGAGAGGTAGATTAAATGGCGGATAAGGAAAAAACAAAGCTTATAGCACAGAATAAAAAGGCTTATCACGACTTTTTCATAGAGGAGACTTTTCAATGCGGTATCGCCCTTACGGGAACGGAGGTAAAGTCTATGAGGGCGGGAAGGTGCAACCTTAAAGACAGCTATGTCACGGTAGACGGCGGACAGGCTTTTATAAAGGGTATGCACATAAGCCCCTATGAATTCGGCAATATTTTTAACCACGACCCTATGGCTGACAGAAGGCTACTTCTTCACAAGTACGAAATAAATAAGCTTATAGGTGCGGTAACAAGAGACGGCTACACCATAGTGCCCTTAAGAGTGTATTTTAAAGGCAGCTACGTGAAGGTGGATATAGCCATAGCAAAGGGTAAAAAGTTGTACGATAAGAGGGCGGATATAGCCAAAAAAGATATGCAAAGAGAAGCGGCAAGAGATTTCAGAGAAAGCTTTAAATAGATACTATTGTAAAAATCACAAAAATGTGATAGAATTATAAAAATTTTTATAGGGAGAAAGGAGAGGTATTTATGGCACTTGATATTATAAAGAAACATCCCGAACTTCAGCCTTTTGAAGGGGATCTTAAAATGAGGATAGAAAGATATAAAGAAAAAAAGGCGCAGGTATTGGGGAAGAACGGCTCGGTAAAGGACTTTGCCAATGCTCATGCCTATTTCGGTTTTCACAAAGAAAATGGAAAGAGGATATACAGAGAGTGGGCTCCCGGGGCTGATAGGCTCTACCTTACGGGAGATTTTAACAATTGGCATTGGAAGGATCATCCTTTAAAGAAGCTTGAAAACGGTGTGTGGGAGATAGAACTGCCCCTTAAAGACCTTCCTCAAGGCAGCAAGGTAATGACCGTTGTGGATAACGGAGGCAACCTTACACAGCACCTTCCCCTTTATACCAAAAGAGCGATACAGGACTGGCAAAACGGCAGTTGGTGTTGCGAAATTTGGGACGACGATCCCTATCCTTGGACGGATGAGGGGTTTGAAAATAAGGAGGCTCCCATAATATACGAGGCTCACGTGGGTATGTCAAGCGAGGAGTACAAGATAGCTACCTACAGGGAGTTTGCCGATAATGTTTTGCCTCACGTAAAAGACGGGGGATATAATACCGTACAGCTTATGGCTGTTATGGAGCATCCTTATTACGGTTCCTTCGGCTATCAGGTAAGTAATTTCTTTGCTCCCTCCAGTAGATTCGGTACTCCCGATGAACTGAAATACCTTATAAACAAAGCCCATTCCATGGGTATAAGGGTGCTTTTGGATATCGTACACTCCCATGCGGTGGGAAATACCTTAGAGGGTATAAACCTTTTTGACGGTACGGACTATCAATTTTTCCACTCGGGAGGTAAGGGAGACCACCCTGCTTGGGGTACAAAGTGTTTCAACTACGATAAGCCCGAGGTAATACACTTTCTTTTAAGTAATCTTAAGTATTGGCTTGAGGACTACCACTTTGACGGTTTCAGATTTGACGGTGTCACCTCCATGCTCTACCACGACCATGCTTTAGGCAGTGATTTTAACAGCCTTGATATGTATTTTTCCATGAATACGGATATAGAAGCGGTCACTTATTTGCAGCTGGCAAATGAGCTTATACACGATGTTAACCCCAAAGCCATAACCATAGCCGAGGATATGTCGGGTATGCCCGGTATGTGCGATGAGGTGGAAGAAGGAGGCCTTGGTTTTAATTACAGGCTGGGTATGGGTATACCCGACCTTTGGATAAAGCTTGCCAAGGAAGTGAAGGACGAAAACTGGAACTTAGGCTGGATATGGCATGAAATGACATTCAGAAACGCTCCCACGATAGCCTATGTGGAAAGCCACGACCAGGCACTTGTAGGGGATAAGACCATGATATTTTGGTTTGCGGATGCGGCAATGTATACGGATATGAACAGAGATTGCCACAATCCCACCATTGACAGAGCCATAGCCCTCCACAAAATGACAAGGCTTCTCACATTAGCCGCAGGCGGTGCGGGCTACCTTAACTTTATGGGTAACGAATTCGGACACCCCGAGTGGATAGACTTCCCCAGAGAGGGTAACGGCAACAGTTTCCACTACTGCAGAAGACAGTGGAGCCTTTTGAATAACGAGTCTTTAAAATACGGTCAACTTAATAATTTCGACAGGGATATGATAAATACCGTAAAGCACTACGATATATTTAAGGAGGAGTACCCCACACTTAAATATATGCACGAGGACGACCATATTTTAGCCTTTGAAAGAGGCGGACTTGTATTTGTATTTAATTTTTCGCCGGAAAGAAGCTTTTCCGACTACATTATACCCGTAAGTGCGGGAAAGGACCATAAGGTGCTTTTCACTACGGATGATTATTGCTACAACGGTTTCGGCAATATCCACCACAATACCGTAAGTGCCTTTACTCCCGGGGTAGAGGGCAATAACATCAGACTTTACCTTCCTTCGAGAACGGCTATAGTCCTTGCTCCCGTTGATTGATACTACAGAGGTGGTTTTATTTGAAAAAAGTATACGGCATGACCATAGGCGGCTTGAAACAAAAAATATTTAATCTTGTGCTTATAGCCCTTTTGCTTATGGTTGTGGCATTTACCGCAGTGACCTTCTTTCAAAGCGGTAAGCTTAATAAAGCGGTATCTCAGGCAAGAGAAAAACAATTTACATCCATAAAGGATATCTCCGAGGATACCATCTACCGGGTGGTAGACTCTTCCCTAACCAAAACAAATGCCCTGCAAGCCTATATCGCAGATGATATGTTTGCGGACGTTAAAAAGGATGTACTGAAGCTTAGGGTGGTGGCAGAGTCTCTTTTAAAAGAAAAGGATACTTTGCCTCCCCATACCTTTTCACTGCCCCAAAAAGAAAATGAGGGTAAGGTAAGTGTACAGGTGCTTTTTGAGGAGGGAGTAGACTACTCCTCTTCCCGCTACCTGAATGCCGCAGCCCACATGAGCGATGTTCTTGTGGCAATGTATGAAAATTCGGGAAAGATAGGCAATTGCTATATAGGCCTTGCAGACGGCATTAACATTTGTGTTGACGAACATGCCGCAAATAAATTTGACGAAGAGGGTAATATCATACCCTTCCCCGTAAGGGAGAGACCTTGGTATAAGGAAGCGGCGGAAAAGAAAGATATTGTATTTTCGGGTGTAAGTATAGATACCTATACGGGTATACTTTGCGTTACCTGTTCGGCTCCCGTGTATGTAGACGGGCAGCTTCAGGCTGTGGTAGGTGCGGATATTTTCCTTGAAGATATGAACGAATATGTTATGTCCTCAAGTAGTGAGGGCAGTTTCATAGCCGTTGTGGACGATGAGGGAAAGGTGATATTTGCCCCCGAAAATAACGGTATTTTCACGGTGGAAGTAGAAAAGGAGTCGGATGATCTGAGACAAAGCGAAAATAAGGCTCTTGCTCATTTTACGGAAAGTGCCCTGAAAGAAAAAACAGGTCTCAAAGAAATAAAAATAAACGGAAAAGACTACTATATGGCTGCCTCTCCCATACAAACCGTAAATTGGGCTGTTGTTTCCGTTGTGGAAAAGGATATTACCCAAATACCCACGGATAATATGCTGAAACGCTATGACAGCATAAATGACGAGGTGAGCGCAAGCTACAGGCAGGACAGCAAAAACACCTTGATAGTTATATTTGTGGCTGTAATGCTGGTGTTTGCCGTAGGTCTTGTAACGGCTGTACGTCTTGCGGAAAAGATACTTCACCCCATAGAAACTATGACAAAGAGTATCATACACTCCGCAGAAACGGGCAGCTACTTCGAGATGAAGGATGACTACAAGACGGATGATGAAATAGAGATGCTGGCAGAGGCTTTTGCAGACCTTTCTTCAAAAACGGAACAGTACATAAAGGATATCACCCGTATTACAAAGGAAAAAGAGCGGATAGGCACAGAGCTTGAACTGGCAAGGAAGATACAGAAAAATATGCTTCCCAATATCTTCCCTCCCTTCCCCGACCACCCCGAGGTGGATATATACGCTACCATGACCCCCGCCAAAGAGGTGGGAGGAGATTTTTACGATTTCTTCCTGATAGATGAGGATCACTTAGGTATCGTTATGGCGGATGTATCGGGTAAAGGCGTGCCTGCAGCCCTCTTTATGATGATGAGTAAGATACTCATAAACAATTTTGCAATGCACTCCCTTTCTCCCGCAAAGGTACTGGAAAAAACAAATGAGGTTATCTGTCGCAACAACGAACAGGAAATGTTTGTAACGGTATGGCTGGGAGTTTTGGAAATATCCACGGGAAAAATAAAGGCGGCAAATGCAGGCCACGAGTACCCTATTATAAGAAACGACGGAGGAGATTTCAAACTCTACAAAGACAGGCACGGCTTCGTGGTAGGTGGCTTTGACAGCACAAGATACAAAGAATACGAAATGGAGCTTAAAAAAGGAGACACCCTCTTCCTCTACACCGACGGTGTCCCCGAGGCTACGGATATGGAAAACGAAATGTACGGCACAGACCTGCTTATATCGGTACTGAACAAAAACAAAGAATGTTCCTCAAAGCAACTTCTTGAAAACGTCAAACTTTCCATAGACGATTTCGTAGCCGAGTCCGACCAGTTCGACGATCTGACTATGTTGGCGATAAAGTTGGTGTGAAAATGTTGATTTTTCCGACATTGGTTTTGGTAATTTCCGGTCTATCGTTGTGGCGGAACCTCTCCGTCAGCCTAAAGGCTGCCCACCTCCCCTTTCAGGGGAGGCTTTTCCGCATTTACGGTTATTGCAAGGTGATTTCTTTTTTATACATTGTCGGAAACTACAGGGAGCCTCTAAAAACTCATAAATCGTAAAATTGGCTATCTTGCCCGATTACGTCGTCAATGTCTCTCACCAATGCTCTACATTGGCTTCGAGCCATTTCCTAGTCCTCGAACAAGATATCTCAATTTTACTTCAATAGCACTTT
>JAFSVK010000144.1 GCA_017444985.1 Bacillota bacterium | reverse complement strand
GAATAATGAGAGAGCCGCCGCACACTTTGGCACTTTTGTCAAGTGCTTTTTTGAAATTTTAATATTTTTTACATAAAAAAAGTTTTAGACCCTTTTGGAATCTAAAACTTAAATTCTTAACTTAATGACATTGGGTGCCCATAAGCAAGATAAGCCGCTATCTGTTCTTTTAAGTCAAGGTTTTCGGTTTCGGTTTCAAGTTCGCACAGCATTTTCATACAGCCGTATTTGCTTTCAGAACTCCCTTTTTTATCTTTTTTCAGCCTTATAGCTTTCGTTCATTTGTTTCATTTCTTTTGCGGCTTCCATGGTGGAGGCTGTTATTTTGCTGCCGCCTATAAGTCTTGCGATCTCTTCAAATACTTTATCTCCCTGTGCAAGGGTAACATCTGTAAATGTTTTTTCACCTTCCGTGGTCTTTTTAATGATATAGTTATGGTCTGCCATAGCGGCTATTTGAGGTAGGTGGGTGATACAAAGTATTTGTTTTTCTTTGGAGATATCACTCATCTTTTCCGCTACCTTTTGGGCTGTTCTTCCGCTTATACCCGTATCTATCTCATCGAATATAAAGGTGTTTATATCATCCGCATCTGCAAGTACATTTTTAAGGGCAAGCATTACCCTACTCATTTCGCCTCCCGAGGCTATTTTACTTAAGGGTTTGAGATCCTCGCCTTTATTTGCGCTTATCATAAACTCTACTTTATCTTTCCCCGTTCTGTCGAAGGGTTTTTCACTTATGTTTACGGAAAACAAAGCATTTTCCATACCCATATCCCTCAAAGCGGCAACTGTTTTTTGTGATATGTCCTCTGCCGTTTTTGCTCTTACGGAGGTTATACTTTCACAAACCTTATTTATTTGGGATAAAAGTTCTTTTTTCTCCTTGTTTAACTTTTCTACTATGACCTCACTGTTTTCTATTTCCTCAAGTCTTGAAGTTATATCATTGAGAAAGGCAAGTATATCTTCTATGGTGGAGCCGTATTTTCTTTTGAGCTTGTTTATGGTATCAAGCCTTTGTTCTATGGTATCTATATCGCCTTCATCATAGTCAAGTTCATCAAGGTAGCTTCTTACTTTATCTGCCACATCCTCTATTATACAATAGGCATTGTTAAGTTCTTCCGCAGAGGTATTGAACTCCGAGGCTACAGATGACAAAGAGTCTATATCTCCCAAGGCTTCGGAGATGTTGTCAAGTGCAGAGCCCTCCTCAGCCGACTTAAGGTTTAGAACGATGTTATTGCCCCACTTTCTGATATTTGCCAGGTTGAGAAACTTTGTTCTTTTATCCTTTAATCTCTCTTCTTCTCCCACTTCAAGGTTAGCTTCTTCTATCTCCTCTTTTTGGAATTTGTACATATCCACCTGTCTTGCAAGAGCCTCATCATTCATATCGAGTTTTGATAATTTTGAGTCTATGCTTTTGTACTTTTCCAAAAGTTTTTCAAGCTTTTCCTTTTCTTCTTCAAGCTCTTGGGGACACATTTTATCAAGGAGAAAAATATGCTTTTTGCTGTCGGACAAGGATTGATGCTCGTGTTGACCGTGTATATCCACAAGAAGCTTTGCCGCTTCCTTCATAATACCTACGGTAGCCGCCTTTCCGTTTACTCTGCAGGAGGATCTGCCCGAAATATTAAATGTTCTTGTAAGAAGTACGGTGTTGTCATCCTCTGTTTCTATACCCACTTCTCTCAGGCTGTTTTTAACATTTTCATCCACATACAAAACAGCGGATACCTCCGCCTGCTGTGCACCTTTTTTAATAATATCCTTATCCGCCTTGCCTCCGAGCACAAAATTTAAAGAGCCTATAAGTATGGACTTTCCCGCTCCCGTTTCACCGCTTAGGACATTAAGACCCTCTTCAAATTCAATATCCGTTTCGTCTATCAAGGCAAAATTTTTAACATATAATCTTTCAAGCATGATCTTTTCCTATATCTCTCTTCATCTTTTTAGCGGTTTTAACTGCCATTTCCTTTGTTTTGGATACTGCAAAAACAGTATCATCTCCTGCTATGGTACCCATAATATCATAATTTTTATTGTTGTCCACTGCGGCGGCAACAGCCATTGCCATACCGTTAAGTGTTTTTATAACTATGATATTTTCCGCACTCTCCACACTTACAATGCCGTTTTTAAATACTCTTTCAAGCCTTTTGTCAAGCTCGTCCGTACCGTCCTCGGGTGCAACATAGTAAAATCTTCCCTCGTTTTCTCCTCTCTTTTTAAGGTTAAGAGCACGAATATCCCTTGAAAGGGTGGCTTGTGTCACATAAACCCCGTTTTCTTCAAGGCGTTTTTCAAGCATTTTCTGAGTGTAAATATTTTCTTTCTTAATTATCTCAAGTATTTTGATTTGTCTTTCGTTTTTCATGTCCACCTCAGATAACAACATTTACCATTTTTCTTCTTAGAATGTCATAAAAAGAAAGCTCACTGGTTTTTATAATGCTTGCATAACAGTCTGCCTTTTCCACCACTACTGTATCTCCGCTTTTAACTCCCACATCCGTCTGACCGTCGCAGGAGCACTTTATACCCTCATAGCCGCTTTTGATATTAACTCTTATAACGTCACTGCCCGATACCACAAAGGGCCTTGAATACAGGGCATGGGGGCAAATATGGGTAAGAGCTATAAGCTCTGTTTTTGGGCTTAATATAGGCCCACCCGCAGAAAGATTGTAGGCGGTGGAGCCTGTAGGAGAAGATATTATAAGACCGTCGGATCTGAATGTGTTTATGTAGGCTCCGCTTACTTCCACACCTAATGTTATTATCCTTGAAAGCACGGAGTTTGTAATGCACACATCATTAAGTGCCAACATAGGCTTTTCGTCTTTTCCCTCGATGTATGCCTTTAACATCATTCTTTTTTCAATGGTGTAGTCGCCTTTAAATACCTTTTCCAAGGCTACGGCGGACATACTTCTTTCCACATCGGCAAGGTAGCCTAAAGTGCCTAAGTTTATACCCAAAATAGGTATATCGGCGGGAGCGGCAAGACGGGATGCACCCAGAATAGTGCCGTCACCTCCCATGACCACTATAATATCCACACTTTGTATAAACTCTTCATCGGTCACATAGTTTATTTTTAAACTAAGCTTTCCCTCGTACTTTTTTTGCATATATACATTGCAGCCTCTGTCAAGGATCATTCCGGCAAGATACAAGGTGTCTTTCAATGCAGGGTCTTTTTCTATGTTTGTTATAAATCCGATGTTTTTCATTTTAATTCTTCCTTTACGACACCTTCTATATCCAAATATGCCTCGGGTCCTTTTTTGGAAACAAGTAAAAGATATTCGGTATTGCCGTCTCCGCCTTTTATGGGGGAGGTACACAGCCCTTTGGCGTAAAGAGCCTTTTCTTTTAAACTTGCCACTACTCTTTTTACCGCAAAAAGCCTTGCTTTTTTGTCTTTAACGATACCGTTTTTTTGTATCAAAGCCCTTCCCACCTCAAACTGAGGTTTTATAAGAAGTACTCCCAAGCCCTCATCTTTTAAAATATTATATATACTGCCCGATATGTACTCAAGAGATATGAAAGATACATCACAGCACACTATATCGGAAAGTTCGGGGCAGTTAAAATCTCTTATATCGGTTTCCTCAAGGCTTATTACCTTTGTATTATACTTAAGACTTTGTACAAGCTGATTTTTCCCCACATCTACGGCATAAACTTTTTTTGCCCCCTCTTTTAAAAGGCAATCCGTAAATCCTCCCGTAGATGCTCCTATATCCGTACAGACCTTGTCTTTTACATCTATACCGAAATGATCTATGGCTTTTTTAAGCTTGTACCCACCTCTGCCTACATAGGCAAGTACCTTTTGTTCATCTTTAATATCTATTTTTTCCCTTTGGAAATCCGTGATATCGTAAGAAGGCTTTGATATAAGCTTTCCGTCGTAATAAAAGCAGTTGTTTTTAATAAGCTCTGTAGCCTTCTGTCTGGATATCCCCATACATTCTTTAAGCAATATATCCGCTCTCAATTTATGACTCTCCCAAGGTTTTTAAAATATCGGCGAAAATACTTTCTCCGTTTAGAC
Source organism: Bacillota bacterium (assembly GCA_017444985.1). Lineage (GTDB taxonomy): Bacteria > Bacillota > Clostridia > Lachnospirales > CAG-274 > UBA3680. The sequence continues at coordinate 8,719 of JAFSVK010000144.1, read as the reverse complement.
CGTATTTTTCAAAAAGCTGTTTTCTCGTGCCGTGTTCAACGTATTTTTTGGGAAATGCAAAGGCTTTAAAAACACCTTTATAACCCAGTTCACAAAGCTGTGCGGCTACCTTTTCTCCAAAACCCGCAGTAACGATATTATCTTCCACTGTAAATATATGACTGTGGTTTTGGGTAAGTTCTTTTATAAGTTCACTGTCTATGGGAGATGCAAAACGGGCATTTATAACGGTAGGGGAATACCCTTTTCCTATAAGGAGGGTGTACACCTTTAAGACCTCCCCCATAACTGAACCCAGGGACAGTAAAGCTATTTTTTCGCCTCTGTATATACACTCACTCTTGCCCTTTTTTAAGGGTTGGGTGTTGGCGGATAAAAAGCTTTGTGCCTCTCCTCTGGGATATCTTATGGCTACGGGACCTTTCGCCTCCACGGCAAAATCCATCATAGCCTCAAATTCAGCCTTGTTTTTAGGTGCCATGACCGTAAGATTGGGTATTGAGGTCAAAAATGATATATCGTATATACCTTGATGAGTGATGCCGTCGCTTCCCACGATACCCGCTCTGTCCACCGCAAATATAACGTGTAGTTTTTGAAGACAGACATCATGCAATATTTGGTCGTAGGCTCTTTGTAAAAATGTGGAGTAAACGGCAAAAAAAGGTATATATCCACCCTTTGCGAGACCTGCCGCGTATGTTACCGCAAACTCCTCCGCAATACCCACATCTATAAATCTTTCGGGGAATTTTTTGGAAAAGTCTTCAAGCCCCGTACCCGATGCCATAGCCGCCGTCAAAGCACATATTTTTTTGTTCTTTTCAGCTAAGCTAACAAGCTTTTCTCCGAACACTTCGGAATAAGTCTTTTTTCTGCCTTCCTTTGCCACAATACCCTTTCCCGCATCAAAAGCGGAAACACCGTGGTACTTGTTAGGCTGATCCTCCGCGGGCACATAGCCCTTTCCCTTTCTTGTAAGCACGTGTACAAGCACGGGCTCCTTCATATTTTTGACCTTATTAAATATAGCCACCATTTTTTTAATATCGTGGCCGTCAACAGGTCCCACGTATTTTAAACCGTAGGCTTCAAATATATTTACGGGGATAAGGGTATGCTTTATACCCTCTTTGGTATGTTCGAGAACACTTTTTATAGGCCTTCCCACTATAGGTATATTGTCAAGACCCTTTTTAATATTCACCTTGGCATCCATATATCCGTCGGCTATCCTAAGTCTGTTAAGATAGCTGTTTAAGCCTCCCACGTTGGGAGATATGGACATTTGGTTGTCATTAAGAACGATGGTAAGCTTTGTTTTATTGTTTCCTATGTTGTTAAGCGCCTCAAAGGCAAGACCACCCGTCATTGCTCCGTCACCTATAACGGAAACCACATTGTAGTTTTCTCCGCTCAAGTCTCTGGCTTTGGCAAGACCTAAAGCCGCCGCTATGGAAGCGGAGGAATGACCCGAGGCAAAAACATCGCTTTCACTTTCATCGGGGCAAGGGAAACCGCTCATACCCTCAAACTGTCTTAAGGTATCAAAGCCCGACTTTCTGCCCGTAAGTATTTTATGGGTGTAGCACTGATGTCCCACATCCCATATTATTTTATCCTTAGGGGGAGAAAAAACATAGTGGAGAGCTATGGTAAGATCCACCACGCCCAAATTTGACGCTAAGTGTCCTCCTGTTTTGGACACCGACTCTATAAGAAAACTTCTTATTTCCTTTGCAAGTATATCGAGTTTTTTGATTTCAAGTTTTTTTAATTTTTCGGGAGAATCTGTCTTTTCAATGTACAAATCAGTTTCCTCCTACAATACGGTAATAGTATATGCCCGAGGCTATAATAAAGCCCAAAATAGCACCGAAAAACACTTCTATAGGTTTATGTCCCAAAAGTTCGTTAAACTTTTCAGCCTCATTTAACTCGGGATTTTCCTTTTCAAGCAGAGCATTTATAGCCGCAGCCTGTTTTCCCGCCGCCCTTCTGACCCCTGCCGCATCATACATCACCACAATGGCAAGCACCGCCGCCACAGCGAATATATAGGAGTCAAAACCGTTGGCATAACCCACATAGGTAGCTACGGATACCACAAAAGAACTGTGAGAGCTGGGCATACCTCCCGAGGACAATATTAAAGAAAGATTTACTTTTTTTTGCTTAACAACATCCGTAACGATCTTTATAAGCTGTGCCGCAGCCCAAGACATAAAAGCCACGGTAAGGGCATCGTTACGAAACATCTGCATCCAAAAATCCATAGTGAATTATTTTTTTCTATCCTTTAAAATATTTATATACTCTCTCAGAAAAGCTACGTTTACATTCTTTTCTTCAAGCTTATCAATACCTTTATTTATATTTTCGAAATAGTTTTCATACTCTGTTTTAGACTTTTCCAGTCCGAAAAGTGACACGTAGGTCGCCTTTTCATTCTTTTCATCGGATAATACAGGCTTACCCAGTACCTCGGTACTGCTTGTAACATCCAATATATCATCCATTATCTGAAAGGCTATGCCGAGATCCTCTCCTATAGAGAGAAAACCGTTCGTTATGTCCTCATCGGCTCCACCCATAACAGCTCCCGCACATAAGGCTGCCTTTATAAGTCCTGCTGTTTTGTTGGAGTGTATATAGTTTAAAAGCTTAGGCTCTATTTTTTTACCCTCGCTTTCACAATCCACAAACTGTCCCACAAGCATACCCTTAGAGCCTGAAAACTCCGCTATTATCCTTGCGGCTTTAAGTATTCTTTCGCTTTTCCCTTTGGAAGAGAGCATGGTTTCAAAGGCGTAAGTTAAAAGGCCGTCTCCTGCCAAAATAGCGTTAGCCTCACCGTATACCTTGTGATTTGTGGGGCTTCCTCTTCTGAAATCATCATCATCCATGGCGGGAAGGTCGTCGTGTATAAGGGAGTAGGTATGTATCATTTCCAAAGCCGCAGCAAAGGAAAGACCATCTTTTTCATCTCCTCCCACTGCCTCACAGGCAGAGAGCAAAAGCACGGGACGAAGTCTTTTGCCTCCCGCAAAAAGAGAATATCCCATAGCTTCAAAGAGCTTTTCGGGAAAACGGGGTGCCATATATTCTTTAAGGGCACTTTCCACACTCTTTATTTTTCTTTCAAGTTCTTTATTAAATTCAACTCTATTCAACTTGTTTTCTCCCTTCGTTTCGGGTCAAGCATTGAAAACACCCAATGTAAAAACATTTTCCGAAGATTCCTTAAGGGTTTTTACGGTATTTTGAGCATTTTCTATTTTCTTTGTACAAAAGCTTGCAAGTTCAACGCCCTCTTTGTAGAGCTTTACCGACTCTTCAAGACCTATATCTTCTTTTTCCATTGCCTGAGCTATCTCTTCAAGCCTTGCAAGCGCTTCTTCAAATGTTTTTTTTGCCATATTATTCTACCTTTGCCTTTATATTGCCGTCACTTACATTTATACGAAGTATATCTCCCTTTTTAACATCCTCTGTACTTTTGACCAAGGTATTATCCTTATATACAAGGCTGTAACCTTTTTTAAGTATATTTAAAGGAGATTTATTTTCAATATTATCAAGAGCGTTTTTAAGTTTAAAGCCCGAAGAAGAAAGCTTGTTTTCCACAGACCTATCCATTCTTTGATGCAGGTTGTATATATTATTTCCCGTATTTGAAAGCCTGTCTTCAAAGCCTGCCATTGCCCTTGTGTGCATGGCGGTATATAGGCTGTTATACTTTAAGCGAATTTCACTTTCTATTTTTTTTGTGATGGCATTGTATTTTTCCTTTACGGTATTTTTAACATTTGATGTCTCCGATACCGCAAGTTCCGCCGCCGCCGAGGGAGTAGGCGCTCTCAGATCCGATATAAAATCCGCTATGGTAAAATCCGTTTCGTGGCCTACTGCGGATATGATAGGTACTTTGGAATTAAAAATAGCTCTTGCCACCTTTTCCTCATTGAAAGACCATAGGTCTTCTATGGAGCCTCCTCCTCTTCCGAGTATTATGGTATCCGCCTTTCCCCAACGGTTTACCATACTTATGCCTCTGACTATATCATCGGCGGAGGACTCCCCCTGTACAAGAGTAGGCACAACAACTATCTCCACCCCCGGGTCTCTTCTTGATATAACATTTATAATATCCCTTACCGCAGCTCCCGTGGGAGATGTTATGACCGCTACCACAGAAGGAAATTTGGGTATGGGCTTTTTATGTTTTTCATCAAAAACACCCGCCTTTGAAAGCCTTTGTTTAAGCTGTTCAAAAGCAAGATAGAGAGCACCCTTTCCCGCAGGTTGCATAGTTACGGCATAAAGCTGATATATGCCGTATTTTTCATAGAGGGAAAGGCTACCTCTAAGCACCACTTTCATGCCGTCCTCGGGCATAAATTTAACGTTTCGCACGTAGTTTGAGTACATAACGGCACTTATAACGGAATTGTCGTCTTTTATTTTAAAATAAAAACTGCCGTTGGAGTGGTACTTAAAGTTGGATATCTCCCCCTCCACATATATATCGTTTAAGAAAAGATCGTTTTCTATTATACCTTTTAAGTAGGAATTTACCTGGCTTACGGTGTATACTTTCATCACTTGTTTTCTATGACCTTTGATATTATACCGTTTACAAAGCTTCTCGATCTGTCGTCGGAGTATTTTTTGGCAAGGTTTACAGCCTCATTGGCGGCAACGGAATCGGGCACATTGTCGTTATAAAGTATTTCGTATACCGCTACTCTCAATATGGCTTTATCCACCTTTGAAAGTCTGTCTATATTCCATCTGCTGTAGAGAGATATTTTTTCATCTATATCTTTTAAATGCTCATATATTCCCGCTATGCTCTCTTTTACATAAGAAAGGGATCTTTTATCAAATACCACATCCTCATTTTCAGCCTCGTAGGATGATAATATTTCTTCTATATCTTCATCGATATGAAAATCCCCTTGAAATATAACTCTAAAAAGATTTTCTCTTGCCTCCGACCTTGTCATGGAAGTTTTTTTCTTTACGGTTTCTTCCTGAACTGCACTACTTCCCGTTTCTTGTAGATCTGTCATGGTAAATACCTCACTGATTACCCTTTAATATCATCATTCTGTCTTTCAATTTTTTATAGGAAGCCTCAGCCTCTTTTATCAAATCGTTTACCTCTTGGGGAGATTGGGCTTTAAATATTTTAGCGTAAATATCCACTATCTCTTTTTTGGTATTTCTACAATCTTGATTTGTTTCGTCAAAACGAGAATAGGGTTTTTTGGTGTAGTAGTAGTCTATACCCGTAGCATAGGTTATAAAATTGTTGTATGCCTTATTGGCTGCACTTACAAAGCTTTTTTCGTCTTTTGTTTGTGCCATTTTATCCCATGCGGGCTTAACGTTGTTTACAAGATATGCTTTTTTGAGCCTTCCCGCATTTGAGGCAGAGCCTAAGGAATAGCTGCTTACGGCTGCGGAAAGATCGCTCTTTACTTGATTTATAAGCCTTTGATTGATACTTAAAACCACCGTTGTAGCTTCTGTTGTTGCCTCTGTAGCAGCCTCTGTGGTAGTTTCAAGGGTGGTGGGAGCAACTGTAGGCTGTACCGTTGTAGGCACAAAGGTCGTTAACTCTGTTGTGCTTTCGGAAACACTCTCTTCCTCTTGACTTACATTCACGGTTTTTGATGTTTCATCCCAATCCACCACGCAATTTAAAGACTCACTTACAGCCCTTGCGGGTACAAGGGTCCTGTCGTTTATAATACAAGGTGCCACATCAAGAGTAATATATTCCTTATCTTTTAACATAAGGGTATTACCTATCTGCATTACTATCTCTGTTTTGTCTTTGCGGGCAGTTACTGTTTTTGAAGTCCCGTCCCATTCCACTTCCGCACCCAATTGCTCAAAAATAAGCCTCATAGGTACCATGGTCCTGCCATCTATAATTTGTGCCTGTGCCTGTTCCGACAGGTCGGTGCCGTTTACAACAAGCTTTACATCTCCCTCGGCAAAAGCACACACGCTTATAAATAAGCTAAATACCACGCTTGCCGCACATATAAACTTCTTTACCAAGATCATACCCACCTTTCTTACATCAAGCCTTACTCTTTAAGTCGTTATATTCTTTGTCTGCACGTGAAAGACACTCATTTATTTTTTCCACAGACTCCGTCATTTTTATTTCTTCGTATATATTTGCTATATTCTGCTTTGCATTTCTGCACACTTCCTCCGTTAAAGCGGGAGAAGATGATATTTTTGAGTAGCATTCATCTATACCTGCCGCATACACTATAAACTTATCGTAAGCTGTGTGCATAGCATAGAGATACTCTCTGTCCTTGTCGGACTTTGCAAATCTCTTCCAAGCTGTCATAATGGTATCTTCAAGGTACTCTTTTTTGATCCTTGCAGCCCTTGCGGCTGAGCCTAAGTTGTAGCTGTCTGTAGCTGCGGCAAGGTCTTTTTTCACCTGATTTACAAGTGCGGGATTTACATTTTCCTCTACCTCTTCAACTACCTCTTCGGCAGTATTTGTGGTTATGACCACCGTTCTTGTATTGGCGTTCCACTTAACATCGCAATCAAGACTTTCGGATACGGCTCTTGCGGGTACAAGTGTTCTTCCACCAACGATCACGGGAGCAACTTCCAAGCTCATATATTTATTGCCTATTTGCATACGGTCACTTCCTACCTGTAAAACCACTTTCTTGCCGTCTTTTTTGCCCGTTACGGTCTTTGTATCGGCATCCCAATCTATAGTAGCGCCAAGCTTTTCAAATATTACTCTCATAGGTACCATCGTTCTGCCGTCCATGATCTCGGGAGCCGCAGTTGATGTTATGTCTTCTCCGTCAACAACAAGCTTAACGTCTCCTCCGTATACATTTGCACCGAATACCATACCCATAGCAAGAATACTTGCAGCTAAAACTCTTTTTTTCATTTTTTTCTCCTTTTAGTTTGAAATAATATATTTTTTATTTTTCTTGCTCCCCCTATAAAAATATGCCTAAGGGGCATTACAGCCACCCAAATTACGGCATATATTCTGTAAAGCAAAGAAGTTGTACTTATTTTTTTGCCTTTTCTTTCTATAAGGCTCACAACACCTATTATACGGCTTTTATCAATATTTTTTTCTATTACCCACTGATTATCTCCGCACATATTGAAGGTACCGTCTTTATTGACACCCACTATCCTGTGGAGTACAAAGGTGCCGTCTTCTCTTCTGTAAAGAGGAATATCATATTTTTTGACATTTTCTCTTCTTTCCAAGGTGACCCTGTCCCCATCATTGTGAAGAAGAGGGAGCATACTGGTACCTCTTGGGTTAAAGTTTACACTGCCCCCGGAAGAGAGCATTTCCTCCATAACATCATACAGCTCGGCAAGGCTTACATTTTTACTCAACCAGACCTGCCTCCCGAAGCTTGTTCAGAAAATCTTCCACGTCATTTTTGGCGGTAGCCTCATCCACATCGTACTCTTTTAAAAGCTGTGATACAAGATTTTGACTGTCACTGCCGTTTTCTAATATCTTCCAAAGGAAAGCACCCACATCATTAAGCTGTATAACTCCCGAAAAGTCCATACTGCCCTCGCCTACAGGCACAACAATGTTGCTTCCCGCTACCGTTCTTAATAAATATCCTTCTTTTATTTTCATAATATTACCTCACTTTTACTGTATTATAGCACACTTCAAAAGCCTCTTTTGAAATATCGCACCCAAGCCTGTATACGGGCACATTTGTAAGAAGCTTATTTAAAACATCCAAGAGTGTATTCATTTTATCTATTTCTCTCGGCCTTAGGGTCTGTTGCATAAGAAGAGGGATAGCCACAGAGGGCGTTATCCTTTCCACAAAGCTTTTCTCTGCCCTTTCCACGCAAACAACGGCACCTATGGGAGCCTTTATATCCATATTCATATCCGTTTTACCGCTCCAAGGTGTTCCGCAAGCAAAAACTTCATCACCTTTCATACGTATAACGGGCTTGTCATCATTTATGACTTTTACCTTGTCATCTCCCAAATATTTTCTCCACAATCCTGCATGGGTTGACTTTCCCACCCCCGAATCCGCTGTAAACATATAGGCATACCCATCTGTCATTATACAGCTTGAGTGAAGGAGCATACCGCCAAAATCCAATACCGACTCGTAAAACCGAGCCCCCGTAAAAATATACTCACAATCATCCATTGAAAGATGAGGATTTTCCTTTTGCAAGCTTACAAGAGTCTCTTCGGGTATGTCGATGGTAATATCCGCCTTTTCAAAATCTGTTTTGTAATACTCGGCTTGTTTTACCATAGTGGGATATTTATACCCCACCTCAACATTAAGTCCCGCAACTTTTAACTTATTTAACATATATTTCTCCAAAATATAAATTTGAAAGTTCTCCATACTAAACTTTAATAGTAACCTTCACATTTCTATTTCCGAAAAGCTCCGGACGGAACGACACGCGGGTCGTTCCCTACAGATTGTTTAGGAATTTTTTTGGTTTTATTGTTGGAATATTTCCTATAACTTTTTATTAAATGCAGAGATTTCTATAAAGGGTACCTCTAAAAAGTGCTATTGAAGTAAAATTGAGATAGCTTGTTCGAGGACTAGGAAATGGCTCGAAGCCAATGTAGAGCATTGGTGAGAGACATTGACGACGTACTCGGGCAAGATAGCCAATTTTACGATTT
>JAFSVK010000143.1 GCA_017444985.1 Bacillota bacterium | reverse complement strand
GTTCTTCGATTGCCTTTTCAATACTTGCATTAAATCTCGGCAAAATAGCCAGAGATTTTTGTGCGCTAATTTTAGACTTTTTGAGGAAATTGTTTCGGGAAGAGTTGAGCTTGAGTTTTAGGGATTGTTAAGCAGACACTATTTACAAAGTATACTATATAACATAGAAATCAATATGCAAAAAATAATAGTTATTTCCATCGGAGCGACACTCGGGTCGTTCCCTACAAATTGTACAATGAGATTTTGTTAAATCTAAGGAAACACTGAATAATTTAGATCTCGTCTCGATGGTTAAAATTCCCCAACTCGTCTCATTATTTTCGCTTACAGCGAAAACCGCCTTGAGGCGTCCGATATCTTTCGGTAACTGTCAAGGTCTCTTGACATAGCAAGTTTGTAAGTTTGCTTGCAAACTTACAAATCCCGAAGGGACGGACTTTTGCTACGCAAAATCCGCATTGCTATGCCTGCGAGCCCTTTCCCGGATTTGTGAAATTTTATCTCATCGATACTTTAACCACATTAATCAGTGGTTCCCTAAATTTTTCAATAAATAGAATAAAATAACTTTTACTGCTCATCTTCCGTCTCTTCTTCAAGAGAATGAGAGGCATGTACCAGTATCTGCCTGTCGTAACAGGTAAATATTTCATCGGTAAACTCTTTACTGAGCTTTGGTGTAACCAAGCTTACAAGAGGTACAAGTATAAGTCCCACAAGCATGGTCACAGCACCTGCATTTATAGGAGAAGGTATTATTTTAAATACCATATTTACAACCGTAAAACCTACACCCCAGATATAGCCTACCCAAACTGCCGCTTTTGTAACGGATTTTAAGTAGAGCCCATACATAAAGGGTGCAAGGAAGGCTCCTGCCAAGGCTCCCCAAGACACACCCATAAGCTGTGCTATGAAATCGGGGGGATTAAGTGCCAAAACTACCGAAACCACTACAAACACCGCTACAAGTATTCTCATGGTTATAAGCTGCTGCTTTTCTTTCATATTTTTGGCAACGGTCTCTTTTATAAGATCCAGTGTTATAGTTGAACTGGAGGTTATAACCAAGGATGAAAGTGTGGACATGGATGCCGAAAGCACCAACACCACTACAATACCTATAAGAATGTCGGGAAGAGTTTGAAGCATAGTGGGAACTATGGAGTCAAACATAACGGAGCCGTCAGGCTTATATATATCAGCTGCAGCATAAAGTCTTCCAAAACCACCGAGGAAATAGCAACCTCCTGCCACTACCACCGCAAAGAAGGTAGAAACCACCGTTCCCGTTTTAACTGCCTTCTCATCCTTTATGGTATAGAACTTGTGTACCATTTGCGGAAGTCCCCATGTACCTAAGGATGTAAGTACAACAACACCCAAAAGATTTAAAGGGTCGGGACCGAAAAAGCTTGCGAAAAGACCTTTACTACCCTGTAAAGCCTGTGCGGTAACGGTAGGGTCTGTCTTGATCTTTGAAAGTTCCTGAAGAGCATTTAAAAATCCACCGTTATTTAAAAGCACGGCATACACTACAGAGCATATACCTATAAGCATTATAATACCCTGTATAAAATCGTTAAGAGCGGTAGCCATATATCCACCTACTATAACATATACCGCCGTAAGAAGTGCCATAACTATGATACAGATCTTATAATCTATGCTGAATGCCATACCGAAAAGTCTTGAAAGACCGTTGTATATAGATGCGGTGTAGGGTACAAGGAATATAAAAGATATTACGGCACCTGCCACTCTCAAAGCTTTGGAGTCGTATCTTTTACCGAAATACTCGGGCATTGTGCGTGCCTGTATTTTTTGAGTCATAACTCTTGTTCTTCTTCCCAGCACAAGCCAAGCAAGAAGACTTCCTATAAAGGCATTACCAAGGCCTATCCATGTGGAAGATAATCCGTACTTCCAACCGAACTGACCTGCATATCCCACAAATACCACCGATGAAAAGTATGAGGTACCAAAGGCAAATGCCGTTATCCAAGGTCCTACATTTCTTCCGCCCAGAACATAATCGTTAACATTTTTAGTCTTGCTTCTTGAGTAAAAGCCTACAGCTATCATTACCGCAAAAAAAACTATAAGCATTATAATTTTAGCTATCATAAATTTCTCCCTTTATTTTCCCTTTTATTTAAAAATACTTCCTCCCACAAATTCTCTTAAAAGAGAATTTTTAGGTATATCTTCCGGTCTTATAGTAAGGAACACCGAAAGAAAATCCAATAGCCTTCTTGCCTCTATATAACAAGGATCGTCCTTGCTTATATTAAGAAGCAAAGGCTCCACATAAGACTTAAGCACACTTAACTCATAAACAAGTGCGGAGTTGAATATAGCATCGGTATCATCCTGATAAGGGAAAATATTCTTTTCCTCTCCCGTAAGTACCGTTGCCCACATTTCCAAAGTAGATTTGGCATCAAAACCTCTGAAATAGTGGTCTCTGACCATTCTTCTTATAAGTCTTGTATCTGTTGTGGATATTCTTATATGTTCATTTACATTAAGCTGAGTAAGAGCGCTTATGTATATTTTATACTTATCCTCTCTGGGTATTTTATAGGTAAGAGCCTCATTTATACCGTGTATACCCTCCATAAGGAGCACATCTTTATCTGTAAGAGTTATGTTTTTGGTCTCTCTTCTGCGGTTTCCCGTTATGAAATCGTAGAGAGGAGTAGCTACCTCCTTACCCTCAAGTATCTCCACAAGATCGCTGTTAAATCTGTCTACATCAAGGGCTTCGAGATTTTCAAAATTCTTTTGACCGTTTTCATCTACGGGGATATCAACTCTGTTTTTGTAGTAATCATCAAGAGATATCACTTTAGGTGTAAGACCCGCCGCATTCAGCTGTACTCCAAGTCGCTTTGCAAAGGTGGTTTTCCCCGAGGAGGAAGGGCCTGCTATAAATACAAGCTTTCTTCCGCTTCTTGCAATATCATCTGCTATATTTGATATTTTCTTTTCGTGAAGAGCCTCACAAACAAGTATAACATCCCTTGTTTCATCGTTACAGACTTTACGATTAAGTACACCAACTGTATGTATACCCAAAATTTCCGACCAATCTTCATATTCGTTGAATATTTGCGTAAGTTTGGGATATATAAGAGGTGCATTTATATTGCCGGGGTTTTGAGGGTCCTCAAACTGCAATATGAAATTACCGTCTTTTTCCGTTATGTCAAAGTACTTAACGCAACCTGTGGAGGGCATTACCACACCACCCGAATAATCATAATAGCCGTTAAGATTGTAGAGCTCTATAACCTCTTCGTGATTGTATCTTAAAACATTGGCAGTACTTTCAAGACCGTACTCCGTAAAAATATCTATACAATCACTTACATTTTCCTTTATGACCGTTATGGGAAAATCATTGGAAATAAGTCTTTCCATCTCACCTTTGATCTCATCTATGGTCTGTTGTGTTACACTTTCACCGGGTATCTGGCAATAGAAATTTTTATTTGCGGAGTGTCGTACAACAGCCTGTTTTGTATTTCCGTAAAGATTATACATAGCCGCAAACATTACAAGGGCACAGGTCCTCTGATATGTTCTAAGACCCTCGGGGGATGTTATATCAAGGAACTCTATACTGCAATCCTCATATATGTTTGTGTTTAAAGGTATCATCTCCGTATTTTTTCTTGCAAGAAGAATATCCCCCTTAAGAAGGGACTTGTAGTTTTTACTTAATGACACAAGAGATGTACCCTCGGGAACGGTTACCTTTGATGAATCATTTTCAATAAGTATATTTACCTTTCTCATATTTTCGCCTCCCCATATATTAAATAGGGGTGCGGTGTGCACCCCGCAAATGTTATTTATCTCTCAACTGGGCACCAAGCTTGCTTTCAAGATTTTTAAGTATTTTGTTCATCGGTGATACCACTTCATCCTGAGTAAGGGTCCTGTCCTTTGCCCTAAATGTAATGCTGTAAGCTACGGACTTAAATCCCTCCTGTATTTGGTTGCCCTTATAAACATCAAAAAGTTTTATACTTTCAAGAAGTTTACCGCCGTTTTCTTTTATGACATCCTCTATTTCTTTAACCGTGATCTCATCTTTTACAAGCATTGCTATATCTCTTTGAGTTGAAGGGAATTTTGCAAGTTCTTCGTAATGCTTTTCAAAGGAGGAAAATTCCGTTATTTTTGCTACATTTAAAACAGCCGTATATACACCTGTGTTTATAGCATAGTTTTCCGCAACATCGGGATGTATCTGTCCCACAAAACCTATTTCCTCGCCGTTTACGGTAATTTTTGCGGTCCTGCCGGGGTGCATATAAGTAATATCTTTTTCGGGTATGTATTCCTCTTTTATACCCAAGCTTTCAAAAAGTTCCTCACATATACCCTTTATATCGTAAAAGTCCACTTTGCCGTACATACCCAGAGTAAGTGTGGGTATTTCATCGGGAAGTTCCTTTAAAGGCAGGGATTTAGGTATATATACCTTACCCATTTCAAAAAGTTTAGCCTCGGGATTTCTTCTTCCCGAATTTACAGCCAAGGATGTAAGTATACCGTTAAGTGATACTGTTCTCATCACGCTGTAATCCTCTCCCAAAGGATTTGTAATTTTAACGGTATCTCTCAGCTTTGACTCCTTGGGTATATTGAGTTTATCAAAAACCTTCGGACTTTCAAATGAAAAACACTTGGCCTCGCTTAATCCCAAAGATACAAGTGTGGATAATATTTTATCCTCCACTTGCTGAGAATATGTTTTCTTACCTACCGTAGGAGTACCTGCGGCAAGGGTTGTCTCTATATTGTCATAGCCGTAAAATCTTGCAACTTCCTCAGCAAGATCGCACTCTGCCACCAAATCAGGTCTGAAAGTGGGTATCAAGGCTTTTTTGCCGTCAGCCTCGACCTCAACAAGCTTTAAGTAATCTATCATATCTTTTTCGGATATATCCGTACCTAAAAGCTTATTTATACCTTCTGTGGAATATTCTACCTCCCATTTTTCTCTCTTATTGGGATAACAATCCACCATACCCTTGCAAACTTCGCCGCAGTTTAACATTTCCACAAGCTGAACTGCTCTGTTTACGGCATCCAAGGCAAGGTTGGGATCCAAATTCTTTTCATACTTTGCGGAAGCATCTGTTCTTAAACCAAGCTTTTTAGCTGTTATTCTTACATTTGCACCGTTGAAATTGGCTGACTCGAAAAGTATAGCCTTTGCTCCGGGACTTACCTTTGAGTTTTCGCCACCCATAACGCCTGCCACAGCTACTGCTTTGTTACAATCGGATATAACAAGCATAGAAGGATCTAACTGTCTTTCCTGTCCGTCAAGGGTAGTTATCTTTTCGTTTTCCTTTGCGTTTCTTACTATTATCTTTGCTTCATCTATAGTATCTATATCAAAGGCATGCATAGGCTGACCGAGTTCAAGCATAACATAGTTTGTAATATCAACAATGTTATTTATAGGTCTTACCCCTGCGGCTGTAAGTCTGTGACGAAGCCAAAGAGGAGAGGGCTCGACCTTTACATTTTTAACCACTCTTCCTATGTATCTGGGACAAAGCTCGGGGTTTAAAATCTCAACATCTATAATATCCTTGCTGTTACCCTCACCCTCTTCTTTAAGAGTTATTTCGGGATACTTAAGAGGCACGCCGTATGTAGCGGCAGTTTCTCTTGCAAGACCTATTATACTGTAACAATCGGGACGGTTGTTTGTGATCTCAAACTCCACTACCTCATCTTCCATCTCAAGAAGCTTTTTAACATCCTCTCCCAAAGGAACTTCTTCTTGAAAAATATATATACCGTTTTCGGGTGCCTCGGGATAGTCATGTCTTGTAAAACCAAGTTCTTCTATGGAACAAAGCATACCTGCAGACTCTACGCCCCTTAACTTGCCCTTTTTTATTTTTTCCAAACTATCACCGTGGTAAACGGTGGCACCTATCATAGCTACGGGAACAATATCTCCTACCGTAAGGTTTGAGGCACCTGTTACTATTTGAAGGTTTTCTCCGCTACCCACATCTATTTTGGTTATTACAAGCTTATCGGCATCGGGGTGTGGTGCTATTTCAAGAACCTTTCCGCTTATAACTCCCGTTATATCTCCTGCAAGTTCTCTTACAGACTCCACCTTCTGTCCCGCCTTTGTAATATCTTCTATATAGTCCTTAGTTGATGCGGTGTAATCAACATATTCTTTTAACCATTTTATAGGCAGATCCATATCTATACTCCTTTCAGAACTGTTCTAAAAACTTAACATCATTCTCATACAGCAATCTGAGATCGCTTATGGAATATTTCTGCATGGCTATTCTTTCAAGACCCATACCGAAAGCAAAGCCCGAATAAACTTTAGGGTCTATGTTACATCTTTCAAGAACTTTGGGATGTACCATACCGCAACCCAACACTTCTATCCAGCCACTGTCTTTACAAACTCTGCAGCCCTTACCTTGGCAAGCAAAACAACTTACATCCATTTCGGCACTGGGCTCCGTAAAAGGAAAATGATGGGGTCTGAAACGAACCTTTGTATCCTGACCGAAAAGCTCTTTTGCAAATACCGCAAGAGCTCCTTTAAGGTCTCCCATGGTAATGCCCTTATCTATTACCATACCCTCAAGCTGATGGAATACGGGAGAGTGGGTAGCATCCACTTCATCCGAACGATAAACTCTTCCGGGTGCTATTATCTTTATGGGTAAACTATGAGTCTCCATAGTTCTTATCTGCATGGGAGATGTTTGTGTTCTTAAAAGTATCTCTCCCTCACCCTCTATATAGAAGGTATCCTGTTCATCTCTTGCGGGATGTTCCTTTGGTATATTCAGAGCCTCGAAGTTATAATAAGCAGTCTCCACCTCGGGTCCTTCCACGACCTCATAGCCCATACCTATAAATATATTTTTAATATTTTCAATAACCTGTGTCATGGGATGTACATGACCAAGCTTTGTTTTTTTACCGGGCATTGTAACATCTATTTTTTCGCTTTGAAGCTTCTTTTCTTTTGCAAAAGCCAAAAAGTTTTCTTTGGTTTTTTCCAATTTTTCTTCTATGGCTTTTCTGACTTCATTTGCATATTGACCAATAATAGGTCTTTCTTCCTGAGAAAGAGAACCCATACTTTTAAGTATTTTCGTAAGTCCGCCCTTTTTTCCCAGAACCTCCACTCTTATATTTTCAATTTCTTCAAGACCCTTTACTTCGGAAAGCTTTTTAAGTGTGGATTCCTGTATCTTTTTTAATTCTTCTTTCATTTACGACCTTCCTTTCATATAATAAAAAAAGTCCCTTAAAGAAAATCTTTAAGGGACGAAAAATCGCGGTACCACCCAAATTCCCACTTGTTGTGAGCACTTCTGATCTGTGTAGATCCAATTTTAACGGTATTAAACCGCATCCCCCTACATTGTCAAGGGATGGACTCCAATGTGAAAATTCGGTATTGATATCTAAAATGTTCTCAGCTAATACATTTTTCTCTGTAGGGTATATTCGACACATCTATTTAGATGTGACCATCAATACTTACTGACATTATCTCAGTCTTTTACAAGTTTTTTTATTTTTCCCGCAGCATAGCCCATAAACACGAGCATACCGCTGAAAGCCACTCCCTCACCCATAGACACAACATTTGAACTGTTGTAGTATATAAGCTGGTCGAAGGCTTTCTGGTCTTCATTAAGGTCCTGTACGGTTTTGGTGTATTCCATATACGAAGTATATTGATAATATATACTGTATATATTGCCACCTAAACTACACAGTAGAGATATAACGGCAATAACATAAAGAAAAATCGAAAGTATACTTTTCTTTTCCTTTATCTCTTTGACCTCTGACTTTTTTTCTATGTTTGCGCTTTCGGAAACCTTTTCCTTCATCAGTAAATACTCCGAAAATTATTGACCCATAGTCTTTGCAACTTCTTCTGCAAAGTTCTCTTCCTTCTTTTCGATACCCTCACCGGTCTCAAAACGAACGAAGCTCTTTATTTCAAGCTCTGCACCTATTTCCTTTGCTACAGAGTCAACATACTGCTTAACGCTTATCTTGTCACCCTGAACATATTCCTGGTCTACAAGGCAGAACTCTTTCATTTCTTTCTTTAAACGACCTGCAAGCATCTTCTCGATGATGTTATCGGGCTTACCTGCATTCTTGGGATCGTTCTTAGCCTGTTCCATAAGAACTTCCTTCTCATGATCTATAACAGACTGAGGAACCTGATCCTCTGTTACGTAACGAGGGTTCATAGCAGCTATCTGCATAGCTACGTTCTTTCCGCACTCTACTACCTTAGCATCATTTGAGCTTGTCTTGAAATCAACAACAACAGCTATCTTACCACCTGCATGTATGTAGGAAACAAGCTTTGAAGAACCGTCATTTTTGAAAACTTCAAATCTTCTTATAGAAAGCTTCTCACCTATAACGGAGATCATTTCATTCAATGCATCCTGTACGGTATCAGCCTGTCCGTCCCAGCTTGATGCAAGAAGAGCATCTACATCGCTTGAGCCGTTTTTGATTATCTGCTTTGCCACATCTTCAACGAAGGTACGGAACTTTTCGTTCTTTGCAACAAAGTCTGTTTCACTGTTTACCTCAAGAACAACAGCTACGGAATTGTCGTCTGTTATGTAAGCATAGCTTAAACCTTCTGCAGCAATTCTTCCTGCCTTCTTAGCGGCATTTGCAAGACCCTGCTTTCTTAAAAATTCAATAGCTTCATCTATATTGCCGTCGGTCTCTACAAGTGCATTCTTACAAGCACTCATACCAACGCCTGTTCTCTCTCTTAATTCTTTTATCAATGCAGCTGTTACAGCCATATTATTATCCTCCGTATATTACTCTTCGCTTATAACTTCTTCTGTTCCCTCAACAGGCATATCCTGCTCGCCCTGTCTTGACTCTATAACAGCATCTGCCATTCTGCCCGCAATAAGCTTTACGGCTCTTATAGCATCGTCGTTACCGGGGATAACATAATCTACCTCTTCGGGATCGCAGTTTGTATCTACAATAGCTACGATGGGAATGTTAAGGCTGTGAGCTTCCTGTATAGCGATCTTTTCCTTCTTGGGATCTACTACGAACATAACATCGGGTATTCTCTTCATGTTCTTTATACCACCGATGTTCTTGTCAAGCTTTTCCTTTTCCTTCATAAGCTTAGCAACTTCCTTCTTGGGAAGAACTTCCATAGTACCGTCTTCGATCATGCCGTCTATTTCCGCAAGCTTAGCTATTCTTGTTTTGATGGTCTTGAAGTTTGTAAGCATACCACCTAACCATCTCTCATTTACATAGTACATTCCGCATCTCTCAGCCTCTTCCTTTATGGAATCCTGAGCCTGCTTCTTTGTACCTACGAAAAGGATCTCGCCGCCTTCGCTAACGATATCCGCAACAGCCTTGTAAGCCTCTTCTACCTTCTTAACAGTCTTCTGAAGGTCGATGATATAGATACCGTTTCTTTCTGCAAAGATGTATTCCTTCATTTTGGGGTTCCATCTTCTTGTCTGGTGTCCGAAATGTACACCTGCTTCAAGTAATTGTTTCATTGAAATAACGCTCATGGTTAATTTCCTCCTTGGTTTTTTCCTCCACAGTTCGCATATCCGCAAGACTTTTCAGCACCAAAACGGGCAAAACTGTGTGTGTTTTTAACAACAGTGGATATTTTACCACATTGCATAAAAAAAAGCAAGTATTTTTTTACTTGCTTTTTAAATGCGCGACCGGGGGCTCGAACCCCGGACCTTGTGATTAAGAGTCACCTGCTCTACCAACTGAGCTAGTCGCGCTCATAAATATAAATGTACATAAAGCAATATGCGCGACCGGGGGCTCGAACCCCGGACCTTGTGATTAAGAGTCACCTGCTCTACCAACTGAGCTAGTCGCGCTTATGTGCTCATCAGCACAAAAGGTATGATACCACTTATTTTAATGTTTGTCAACAATTTTTTTTATTTTTTTTGTAAACTCTAAAAAGGTCATAAAATCAGATTTATTGAAGCTGAGTTTTGTAGTCGATAAATTGAAATTTGCGGGTGTACACTACCTTTGTGGTTTTGAACGGTACAAATGGGTCTGTGAGCATAGGTGTCGGTCGTTCCATCGTCAGCCCTATGGGCTTCCTTCCCCTCACGGGGTGGGTACCTCTCCGTCACTGCTCCGCTGTGCCGGCTTTAGGGCACCTCTAAAAACTCATAAATCGTAAAATTGGCTATCTTGCCCGAGTACGTCGTCAATGTCTCTCACCAATGCTCTACATTGGCTTCGAGCCATTTCCTAGTCCTCGAACAAGATATCTCAATTTTACTTCAATAGCACTTT
>JAFSVK010000142.1 GCA_017444985.1 Bacillota bacterium | reverse complement strand
ATTGAAGTAAAATTGAGATAGCTTGTTCGAGGACTAGGAAATGGCTCGAAGCCAATGTAGAGCATTGGTGAGAGACATTGACGACGTACTCGGGCAAGATAGCCAATTTTACGATTTATGAGTTTTTAGAGGTGCCCTCAAGTTAAAGCGGCACTTGTTTAATTAAAACTTCAGAGGTAATAGCTGTGATAGTTCAAAAAGAGTTGTTCGGAGAGAGCAAGTACATAGAATTTAAGGAAGATATACCCAAAAAACATGAGAAATTTCTGAAGGATATTATTGCCTTTGCAAATACTTCCGGTGGAAAAATAATTGTCGGAATAGCGGATGATACCGGTGAGGTGGTTGGACTTGTCAGCAATTCAGGTATCCATTTATGATGATAGGTTGGAAGTTGATTCCACCGGTATGCTTTATGATGGGTTGAATGTTAAAGAGGCTCTTTCGGGAAAATCGAAATGCCCTAATTCTGTTGAAAACAACAATGCTATGGTGTATAATATAAGTACAGAGATATAAGTTATCTACGAGAGGGCAACGATATGAGCAACGAAAAAGACATTCTGGAAAAACACCTTGAAAGTTTCAATGACGTATTTTCGGATATGATGAATGTATTTATCTTTGACGGCAATGAAGAAATAAACGAGAACGATCTGGAGGATGTTAATCCCAATTCGTTTTATGTTGAGAATGCCAAGACCAAAGAGCAGGAACGAGATGTAACTAAAAAATGGCACAAGAAAAATGTTATCATTTCATTTATGGGTTTTGAAAACCAAACAAAACCCGACGGCACAATGCCATTAAGGGTAATAAGCTACGATGGTGCATCATATAAATATATGCTTGCAAGTGATATGAAGCCTTGCCCCGTAATAACATTTGTGCTTAACTTCTCAATGGAGAAATGGGCAACAAACAAGACGATTCTTGAATGTTTGGATGTTGATGAGGGTTTAAAGCCGTTTGTGAGTGATTATAATATAAATGTCATTGATGTAGCCTATCTTTCAAGAGAAACTGTAAACAAATTTAAAAGCGATTTCAAAATAGTTGCCGATTATTTTGTGCAAATG
This sequence comes from Bacillota bacterium, assembly GCA_017444985.1. Classification (GTDB taxonomy): domain Bacteria; phylum Bacillota; class Clostridia; order Lachnospirales; family CAG-274; genus UBA3680. The sequence continues at coordinate 1,046 of JAFSVK010000142.1, read as the reverse complement.
CGTGAAACGGGCGAATACAAGCCTATGACAGACGAAATAAAGCATATATGGGAGTTGCTTTTACTTATGGGTAATTTAGCCGATGATGATAGGTTTAAGGTGGAATATTACAGAACTCACAGAGAGGAGCGTGCGAATATGTGTGAAGTAATGGATAAAGTTGAAAACAGAGGTATTGAAAAAGGCGAACACAAAAAAGCTGTCAGCGGTGCTATACGTATGATAAAGGCGGGTAAACTCACGAACGAAGAAATATCTGAGTATTTAGAATTACCCCTTGAAGAAGTCATTGCAATAGGTAAGGAAATCAAGTCTATGCCTGTTTGAGCGGCATTTAGGCAAATCTATCCCCTACAGGGCAGACGGTTGTCTGCTATGTGGGGGTTTTATATTATTTCAAATAGAAAAAAAGAATCCGTTGTAGAAAGTTCCAATGTTTGGGTAGTGAACGGAACTACCCAAACTACCCAATCGACTACCCAAACTACCCAATGGGGATCGTAAAACGGCTTAAAATTAAGACCCACCTTTGCATTTTTGCAATGATGGGTCTTTTTGTGTATATTTAACCTAATTCGACTTCGCTAAATTCAATGCTGTATTCGTTTTTACCAAGCTTTGAATTGTATAGTTTTATTTGCTTGTTGTCAGCTATTAAGCGCTTGCACATTTTGGAGAGATATTCTTTTACACTATTATCAATTTTGTATCCCATATATACTGCAGTAACGCAATCAAAATCGACGGTTAAAGTTTCGAATATATCACCGGGATCGTTATAGAGGTCGATTTTACTGTAAATCAGTCTCCATTCCTGCTCGTACTGCCATTGTTCACCTTTTATTAAAAATAGTGGGAGAATATAATTTATACTGATTATCCATAGAAATCTTTATCTTATTATATCTAATATCCATTTGCGACCTGTTATGCTCTTTATAGTTTTATTGGTTAAAGAACATATAACATCACACAATCTATCTACTACATCCTTTAATGTATTGAAACATTCATTTTTAAAACCCAGCTTACGAATTTCTTTCCAT
>JAFSVK010000141.1 GCA_017444985.1 Bacillota bacterium | reverse complement strand
TTTTCTTTCTTTTCTTTCTTTTCTTTGTGTCATTAATCTCGGAATTATTATAGTTGTTCCGTGAATTATTGTCGGCTTTTAAATAAGGCAGGGTCTCGGCAGAGTTCAACAGCCGGTATTTTTCAATGTTTCTCGGCTTTTTCCTCGCCCTCGTCTTTATACCCTCTTGAAGAGGTTGAAATACACTACAGTTCCATCTGCAGACTACAAATACAGGAAGTGCGAGTGTTCCAAAAAAAAACTACTCGCACCCCTTATAATTATGCTGCTATATTGCAGAGTATAGAAGCCGTTTCGGCTCTTGTGATCGTATTTTTAGGCTTAAAAGTATAATCGGGATAACCTTTTATAATGTCCTTTGTGAAAAGGGTAGCCACCGCCTCTTTTGCATATTCGCTTATATTTGCGAAATCGATAAATGTTCTATGGCTTGTATCTGCAGAGATACCTATATATCTGTATACGAGAGTCGCGGTCTCTTCCCTTGTAATATTCTTTTCGGGAGCGAATTTATCGTTGCCGACACCATAAACGATATTGTTTTCCTCAGCCCAAACCAAAGCCGCATAATACCAAGCATTTTTGTCTGCATCCGTGAACTTGCTTGTTTTATTTTCGTATGAAGAAAGATCAACACCCTTCATATTTGCAAGAAGCAGAACGACCTCGGCTCTTGTAAGGTTGTCATAGGGAGCAAAAAGTACTTCCGTTCTGCCCTTTATGATACCCTTATCATAAAGTTCGTTTACAGCATTTTCACACCATAAGCCCTTTACATCGTCAAAGCCTTTGTAACTGTCTGTAGCTGTGTTTGATGTGTTATCTGTTTTTCCCGTATTGTCGGAGGCTGTATTTTCAGCCTCGGTGGTTGTTGTATAGGGCTTTTCATCCGTTTTATAAATTACTCTGCCATTGCTACCGCCCGAATGTCTTACCGAGAAGGTAGTTGTTTCCGAGACAGTTTCCTTTGTTGTTTCTTCCACGGGGATCTTCGGGATGATCTCCGTATATGTTTCGCCGCAGCGTGAGCAAGTATAAGTCATTATACCATCACTTGTCACTGTGGGCTGTTTTGTTATTTTACCTGTATAATCATGACCGTGACCGTCACCGCATCCCTCACTTGAGTACAGGAGATAGGGTCTTCTCTGCTTGAGGAAAGAATTTATATCTGCCTGCCAGGATGCTTTTATCTCCCCTGCACTCTTGCCCGCAACTATTTGCTTGCGAAGCTCATCGGAACCACTCAATAGGTCTATCCAGTATCTGCCCTGCGACATTGGATTTGCAAAGAAATCCATATCGGGGTGTTCTTTGGTAAAACCGCTGTATGCATCTATGAGATAGTCAAGGTTTATACCATTCTCCCATATTTCTTCCAAAGGAATGTCCCTAAGGTCTCTTCCGTTGCATTTTTCTCCCTCAAAAGGCGGATGCATGGCACCCTCCATGCTTTGGGGAGTAAATGAAAATGTGTACTCATCCTCATTCAGATACGGGCTTCCGTATACCTCAAAGGGCATTTCCGTTCCTCTTCCCACAGAAGCATAAGTATTTTCAAAAAAACATGTGGATGCGTAGAGATAGACCGCACGCATGTCCTTTATATTGGGAGAAGGCTTACGAATAAGTTTTGTTTTTATATCGTGAGTATAGTTTTTACAAGGGATGACAGTGAGTTTACAGGTATCTTTGCCCGTTTCGAGCCAACCTTCACCGTTTATCATTTGCGCCAGTTCTCCCCAGGTCATACCGTGGACGATAGGTATAGGCAATCTGCCCACATTTGATCGATATTCGTCTTTTAGTATCGGACCGTCCACATAAAAACCGTTGGGATTTGGTCTGTCAAGTATTATTACCTCCTTGCCGCTTGATGCACAGGCATCCATAAGATAATACATAGAAATATAGTATGTGTAATATCTAAGTCCCACATCCTGCATATCCACTACAAGGGTATCAAAGGTGTCCATGCTTTCTTGCGAGGGATAATGGGTATCGTTGTGGTAGAGGGAAAGTATGGGAACACCCGTCTTTTCATCCACCGAGTCATCTACACTTTCTCCCGCATCCGCAGTTCCTCGGAAACCGTGCTCGGGACTGAATATAGCCGTAACATTAACACCTTTTTCGATAAGAGCATCTAAAATGTGCTGTCCGTAAATAAGCTCATTACCGTTTTTGTCAAATCCCAGCTGAATAAGATCCGAGCCCTCACTGTCGGCTTCGTTTGAGATGTTGGTTTTGTTCCCCACTATTCCCGTATGGTTAGAAAACAAAGCTACACGTTTGCCTTGCAACAGAGGAAGATACTCCTCAAAGCGTTCATCTCCGAGAACGACCCTATCTTCATCTGCTTCGTTTTTTTCATAACTCAGACCATAACCTATATTATAAAGAATCTTATCCGAATATTGGTTATTATCCAATTGGTATATATCAACGGGAAGCTTACCCTGAGGTTCTATATATCCAAATGCCGCACAAAGCGCCGCCGTATACCCGGGGCCGTAGGTTTTTGTTTCGCCATCCAATTCCTTATGTATTTCCGTCATACTTTTTGAACTGTATACGGCAAAAAGCGCATCCGCATTTTGATACCTTGCCACATCGTAAGGCATATACATACTCATAACAGCCGAATGTATATTGTTATTTTTAGCATAAGACAATGCCTCGTTAATAAATTTGACCTTGTTGGAGCTTGTATCGATGTTGCTTAAAGATGACATAACACTATCGATTATAACATATTTTGCGCCCTTAACTTTATCTTTAAAATCATCAAAAACGGCATCCTTAAGAGAATAAACTTCTATATCCGCATTTTCGGGAATGATGCCATTTTCTTTTAAAATTTGTTCGCCGTATTTCACACCGTTAAAATATTCCTCGGAATCACAAAATACAACTGCTTTTTCATTTTCTCCCAATTCTGCGGGAAAAGCATTTTTTTCATTTTTAAGCAGAGTAACGGCTTTTGCACCTATTTCAAGCTCTTTGTCATGATGTGCCTTACATCCGAGTATATTCTTTGCCTCTTTTACCTTTTGTTCTACATCTGCATTATATTCCGAAAGTCCGCTTTTAAGTTTTAACAAAACTATTCTTTCCGCCGATCTTGTTATGGTATCCTCGTCTATTTCATTATTTCTTACCATATCGGCAATAGAATTTATATACTCGTCAAATTTTGCCATTTCATCGGCATCCATAGCATAGAACGGAATAAGAAGCAAATCCACATCGGCATTTATTGCAAGCTTTGCGGTATCTTCAAGAGTAAAATGCTCTTTTATCGCAGCCATATCAAGTGAATCCGTAACAACAACACCTTTATAACCCATATCACCTCTCAAAACATCCGTTATCATAGTTTTTGAAAGGGTTGCGGGAAGATTTATCGCTTCACCTGTTTTTTGGGAAGTATATGTTTCTTTTTCTATTTGAGGAAACTGTATATGCGCTGTCATTATCATTTCGCTGTTCTCTTCTATGCCACGCGCAAAGGGTACAAGCTCCGTTTTCTTTATTTCATCATAACTTTTATCTATGCAGGGTAGACCCGTGTGACTGTCCGTACCCGTATCACCGTGCCCGGGAAAGTGTTTCAGTGAGGTAATAATATTCTCTTCATGGAGCCCTTCTATAAAGGCTTCGCCCATATCCGCAACTATATTCGCATCGGAAGAAAAGGAGCGAATATTGATAACGGGATTGCTTGGGTTATTATTTACGTCTATAACGGGTGCAAAATCAACATTTATCCCCACAGCCTTCAATTCACTACCAATTATTTTTGCATATTCCTTGGTCGTATTTTTATCGTTGAGTGCGCCAAGGCTCATATTGCCCGACATGGAGGTACCCGTTGCCAGTCTTGCAACTCTTCCGCCCTCTTGGTCTGCCGCTATCAGAAGAGGCAGATTGCCTCCGCTGACAGAAGCTTTTTGCATATCGTCAATAAGTCTTACCGTCTGCTCCGTACCCTGTATATTTTCGGCAAAAACGATTATTCCTCCAAAGCCGTGTTCTTTTATACAATTTCTTATTGCATCGTTAAGCTCGGGAACACCGCCGATTTTGTCGCCGGTTTTCCAATATCTGAATGACGGCATAAGCATTTGTGCTATTTTTTGTTCAAGTGTCATTTTGGAGACTATCTCAGTAGCTTTCTTTGCATTTTCATCATCAGACATAAGGCTTACACCCGTGACCGTCTCATCATACATTAGGCTCGCAGACGAAACAGTCTCATCACCCGTAACCGCTATGCCATCATTTTCCGCACTTTTTGCGTATACCGCTGTATACAGTGTATCGGGAAACACCTCAAATACCATTGTACACATAAGAAGTGTACTTAAAAATCTTTTTAATTTTTTAAACTTGTATCCCATTATACTATTCCTCCTTTAGAGATTTGTACTTGACAATACTATAATTTTATGTGAGCGTATAATATATTGGGAACCTCTAAAAAGTCATAAATCGTAAAATTGGCTATCTTGCAAAGGTTAGTCGTCAATGTCTCTTACCAATGCTCTACATTGGCTTCGAGCCATTTCCTAGTCCTCGAACAAGATATCTCAATTTTACTTCAATAGCACTTTTTAGAGCTCCCCTATTGTATTTCGTCGATCGTATACATTTATATTTTAGATGTTATTATAATTATAATGCATATCGAAGTAAACTGCAACATTTTTTTGACTGCAAAGGTAGAAAAAATTTTTACGCAAGTACATTTTTATGCCTTTTGTGCGTATCAGAATTATTTCGGGTGATCAAACTACTGTAAAAAAAGCCTCGGAGGTAGACCTATAACTTACCCCGAGGCTCTTCTCTTTATTGATATTTTTACAATTTTTCTTCCAATACCTTTATAAGCTCCCTGTCGGCAGGTAGCCAATCCACCGTATAGAGCGTATTTTTATTAAGCCACTTGCAAGCAGTATGTTCCTTAAGGAGCAACTTCCCTTCCCTTATATTTGCAAAAAAACAATCCATGGAAAGATGAAAGTCGGTATAGTTATATTCCAATGTATATATTTTCTCTCCCACGGCTATATCTACATCCAGCTCTTCTTTTATCTCCCTTATCAAGGCTTCTTCGCTACTTTCCCCCTCTTCTCTTTTTCCTCCGGGAAACTCCCACATACCCTTATATGCTCCGTAGCCTCTTTCGGTAGCGAAAACTTCCCTATCAACGTTTAAAATAAGAGCGGCAACCACCTCCACCACAGGGAGTATGTTTTTATCACCTAAAACCACCTTTTTCCCCTCATCTATACCAGTGGTATCAAGCCACTCCTCTTCACACTCCAGCTTTTTTTTCTCTCCCTCTCCTTGCAAGGTGAGCAAAACCTTTGGGCTTGCTTCTTCACAACCGTAAAAGCCCTCTTCTATTTTTGTAACGATATACTTTTTCATTTTCCTAATCCTTTTATATATTCCAAAAGCCCCTCGCAACCTTCCTTGACATCCCTATAGGTATCATCAAAATTTCCCGTATACCAAGGGTCTGCAATATTTCCGCCTCTTGAGGTAAAATTCAACAACAGAGAAACTTTATTATCCCTGTCAGGACCCAGTATATTCTTGATATTTCGTATATTTTGACTATCCATACCTATTATCATATCATATTTTTCATAATCCCCCTTCTCTATCCTTACAGCCCTATGCTCTCCCACAGGTATCCCTACCTCCGAAAGCTTACGCACGGTACCGTAATGGGGAGGATTTCCTATCTCCTCATAAGAAGTCGCAGCAGAGTTGACATACACCTGACTCCCAAGCCCTTCCTTCTCTATCATATACTTAAACACAAACTCCGCCATGGTAGACCTGCAAATATTGCCGTGGCAGACAAACAAAATCTTTATCATTTTCTTATATCTCCTTAAAACCCCTATTTTTTGTGGTTTTTGCTTATTTTTGCTACTTTTGATTTTTGCGTTTTTTTCTTAAATCTTCTTATATTTTTTCGTATTTTTTTATTCAAAAGCGGTAAACTAAGTGGTAAACTCAAACAGTTTACCACTCGCTTTCGCTGTTTCAAAGCCAAGTCCCGAATTGGCACCGGTAATAACAACTGTTTTTTTTCATAAATATATCCTCCTAAGAATTCACGAAAATCTGATTTATACTTACAAGTAAACTACCATAGGCTCTGTTGTTTCGAAATGACCGGCAACACCTATAACTTCATATTCGTTACCTTTAAAGTGGCGGTAACGCCCAAGCTTTATGGTTGTGGTTACTTCTTCGTAGGTCATAACATTATCCTCATAACTTTTTTTATAATATACAGTTGTTTTCTAAATCCATCGAGTTATACTAATACGGTTTAATATACCTTTATTCGATCTTGATGGGACAGTTCCTTACGATATTTCTATATACAAAGGTAATATATGTTTGAAAGCCGACAAAGCAAAACCGATCGCCTTGTTTTGTAATGCAATTTCGAATACGGTTTCCATATCGTATTCTTTTAGGCTTTCAAACGGGAATATATATTCTTTGGTTTTGGCTTCCGTTTTTGTTGAGTTTTCCGTTGTTTCGTTATACTTTATAACCCTTCCCTTTCTTGAGCTTGAGCCGCTTGATATTTTCTTTTTGACCGTTTCTTTGGGAACGGTCTCTTTTATTTTTAAGGTCACGGTAAGTTCATTTAATTTACTTTGGCTGCCGTCTGCTTTGTACATAGTCCTTATTATGGAATTTTTATCCCATGAAACGAAAGAATAATATTCTTTTCCGTTTATGCCGTCGGTCAGATAGCCTGCGTGTCCATAGGCAAAACCGAGGATATGTTCACTGTATGTTTTATCGTCATAATGTGTTGTGCTTATTATCGTATCACCCGGCAAAAGCATAAACTCTCTTTCACCCTTTGAATGATCGTGCCCGAAGAAATAGATAATATCCATATCCTCGGAATATTCGTTAAGCAATTCCACGACTTTGTCGGCATTGTCTATATTGTACTCAAAACCTCCGCTCCATTCTTTCGTACCGCTTTGCACACTTTCGGGCTGAATACCAAGAACATGAAGCCCCGAGTGTGCCGATATTACCACAGGTTTGCCGTAATGTTCTTTCTTTGCTTTTTCAAGTGCGGCTTTCAAATCGGGTATAACAGCAGAATAATCTGCAGAGGTAACATGGCTGTTTGAGTCGACTGTTACCGCATTTTCGTAATTCATACCTATAACAACAAGGTCTTTCCCCGTATAAATTATTCCTACCCCGTTATAATCTGCTTCCGCACCAAGTCCGGCAGCTATTGTTGCCTGCGCTGCCGCTCTGCCGTTATCGTGATTGCCCGATACATAAACGGTGTCAATGCCACCAAGCTGCAGAGACATACGGTATATCAATTCATCGGCAGTCTGTTGGTAAAATTCCTCGTTGTCGCCCATATAATGCACACGGTTTACCCAGTCGCCGCTACATATCACAAGGGACGGGATACAGCCGTTATTATTTACTATGCAGTCACCGATGGTCTGTGATATATTTGAAAAAGTCTGATGAACATCGGAAAAGGTAACAAAACAGTTTTCCTTTACGCCCTTGCATACTATAAACACCGATTCGTAAGAATTTACGCTGTGTTCACTTTCTTCCGCATAACAGGACACTTTGCAATACACTCTGTAAACGCCGCAGGGCTTATTTAAAAGCTGTGTGGCATTAAATGTACTTGTACACACTTCGGTATTAAACACTTCATATTCTTCTGTGCTTCCTACACTTTCATCATTTATAAACCATTCAAAAACTGCGCTGCCACTTACGACAGTATCGGGCAATTTTGCCGAAACACCGAATTCAGGCGCAGCATATCGGCTTCCCTCAATAACATAATGCACTGCTTCGGGCTGAGAGACAATAACGGGTGCAAATTCGTCTTTTTTTTCCTCCTTCATATCGGGAGGCGGTCCCGGAGGCATACCATCGGGCGGTTCTTTCATTTCCATACCCGAGCCCGTAACAACTTCATCAAAAACTTCGGTATCAGATACCGTGTTTTCTTCAGCAAAAATATTTCTGAAATTTACAGATGAAAAGAGCATCGCCAACGACAATATCAGACATATTTTTTTATTCATTTGACCACCTTCTTGTTCTATTATAATAATAGCTGCTTTTTGAAAAAAAATCACATATTCCATCGCAAGCTCGGGTAGATATTCTTTTTTTGCTCTCAAAAGTTTGTATAAACCGAGGAACAAAATCTTTATCGTTTTCTTATATCTCTTTAAAACCTCTGTTTTTCACCTACATCTTGCAGGAATATCAAAGGTCCTCCAAATCCTCTGCAGCCACGGGATCGGGATTCTTTATTACATCAATGATCAGTCCGTCCTTCATAACTATGGTAGTGTCCATCATTTTGGGAATAGCAGTATTGTGTGTGACCATAACGACAGTTGTACCATATCTTTTATTGATCTCTTCAAACAGCTTCAATATTTCTTTGGATGTAGCCGAATCCAAATCTCCCGTCGGTTCATCGCACAGAAGCACAGAAGAATTTTTGATAAGAGCCCTCGCAATGGCTACCTTCTGCTGCTGACCTCCGGAAAGCTCCGAGGGAAACATATTCTCCAATTTTTCAAGCCCGAGAACATGAAGAAGCTCCTCATAGTTCAACGGAGATTTACTGAGCTTCTCTGCAACTTTTATATTATGGGAACCTCTAAAAACTCATAAATCGTAAAATTGGCTATCTTGCAAAGGTTAGTCGTCAATGTCTCTTACCAATGCTCTACATTGGCTTCGAGCCATTTCCTAGTCCTCGAACAAGCTATCTCAATTTTACTTCAATAGCACTTTTTAGAGCTCCCCTTATCTCTGACAGAAAGATCGGGTAACAGGTTATAGAATTGAAATACAAAGCCAAATTTTTCCTTTCTAAGCCGACGCAGTTCTTCCTTATTAAGGCCGTTCATGACTGTCCCATCTATTATTATTTCGCCATCATCCACCTTCTCCAACCCACCGATGCAATTTAGCAGGGTCGATTTTCCGCTACCCGAAGATCCCATGATCGCACATTTTTCTCCTGCCTCGATCTCGCAGGACACTCCTTTTAATGCGTGAACGATACCGCTTCTTCGTATGTCATAGTTTCCTCCATAAGTCTCAAAAATATTTTTATCTTCAATTCACTATCTACATACAAGCTATCTTTTTTGTTTCTTCAATTCTTTTATTGTTTCAAAGCTTTCGGTCTGGCTGAAGAAAAACTTACGCTGAGTCTCGTTTGAAATAACGGTAACGGGTTTTTGCTGTCCGGGAGATGCTCCTTTCATTACGGCAATATCGCGCCAAAGTAAAAAGGCTTCGGGCTGCATAAATTTCACTTCCACAGGCTTGCAAAGTCCTTTTTTCAGCTTATCGCCCATTGACGGATTGGCTACCGAAAGTGCTTTTTCAACCTCATCCCTGACTTTTTCTTCGGTAAGGCTATGGGGAATGTTTTCAATTTCCAATAAAAATACATATCGTGTGTTATCGGTATCGGGATATACCGTACTGTCTATCAAATCAAAACCGCAGGCTTTTGCCGCATTTTCGGCAGTTTCCCTTAAAGCTATCTCGGTGGTTTTTTCGCCCATTATACTTACCGTTTTGTCGGAGCGATATAAATATTCCGCTGTGGGAGTATTATTGAACATTTCTTTTATCAAAAAAACATCTCTCATACGGTAACGGTAATAACCGCTTAAATTGGTTATTATCAGTTCATATTTTTTCCCGATCTCCAATTTATCCAGTGTTTTAATATGGGAAAGGTCTATCTCTCCGTCTTTTTCTTCGGCAAATTCAAAGAACACACTATCGGGTAAAAATACGGAATCGTGACTGTCAAGTTTTGTAGGCGCTGTAAATGCCCCCTCCGATGAACAGATACCACGGCAGTAAATTTTGATATTTTCACCTAAATATCGCTTTTTCACAAGCTCTGTATATGTTCTGAATGAACCGCTTGCACCTCCCGATAAACTAACGACCTTCGGCCATACTTTCGGAGTGAAAGGTTCTTCAAATCCCGCCTCGAATATCTCTTTAAGTTCGGCTGCTCTTTCCGGCATAGGCTTTATTTTTTCCAACAGAGAACTGCGGACATTCTCGGGCAGCTCTATAGAATCATCTATTGTACCCTTTTCAATATCTTTAACAAGCAGTTCCCAATTGTTTTCTATATATCTGAAAAACTCGGATACAAAACCTGTAAATGAGCAGTTTATATTTACCGGATCTGTCACACAAAGGGCAAATCTTGCATGTATATAGCGTATATTTGTGCCGACCTCGGCAAATGCCGCTTCCGCAGGCGTAGCAAAAGCCTTATCCCACATCGGTCTTGCCTTCGTAAGAGTACTATCCGACAATGCCCCAAATGCTATCCCATCCGGCATTATTTTAGGTGCCGAAGCCTGAATGATCGAGATCCTGCGTCCCATATTTTTTTCGGCACCTAAAATAACGTTTAGTAATTCCGCCTGGTAGTCCCTTGTGTATTTTGCAAACACCTGCACCCCGGGTCTTGTCATAGGTATTTTCTTCGGTATACCCACTGTCCCCGATGTTTTATTGTATATTTGTATCGGATATACCGTTATAAGGTCTCTTTCACCCTTTTCCGCCATTTGTTCAATATAAGGTGCATAATCATCATATACGGAAACAGGTACATTTCTTTGAAAGTCCTCTATTGTCTTTATATCGGCAAAATTATATTTTTTCCCGTATTCGGTGTCTTTGTTGTCCTGCAGTATTTTAAACAAAAGCTCCTTTTGTGTTTTCATCGGGTCCTTTGTCATATCGGTAAGCTCAGCCACCACGGCAGCCTTCTCATTTTGCTTTTGCCTGAGTTGAATTTTATTTTCGTTGTTTAACTCATTCATATTTTTCTCATCTCCTTGTCAAAGATAAAAGGCTGTCGATCCTCGGGTGGTGTTCATAATACAACAGTTTTGGCAATTATCCGTTATTTTCCCATACTTGTTGCTTCATTCTTCACAAACATTATGCACCTAAATCACTAACCATTTGTTCCGACAATGTCTTTTCCATATCTTGAAGAAATTGTCTTGCATTTTTTCCCAACCTAAAAACATGATTATCTGTGCTGTCTACATTTTCCTTTAATATGTTGTAGATAGGGTAATCCTTGCCGAGGGCATCATACACACTTTTGCGTGAGGTCAACATGTATTGAGGGAAATCACCTTCTTTTGCCGGTGCATTCATCTCTATCAGCACATTTTCACTTATGAGTATATTTGCAAGCTCAATAGCAAGCTCTTTTTTGTCCTCGGATATTTTTGGGCTTATGCCAACCATATCGGTATAAAACAGGGGTATATCTTTCTCTGTTCCGTAGGAAAAACGGCGTATCGTTACATCATCCGCATAATCTCCCATAATTGCCATAGCCTCGGCATACCCGATATATGCACGCCCTTTGCCTTCGGCAAACCAGCGAGCTCTTACATAAATATCATTGTCTTCCGTCCGATATTCAACTTGCTTTTCGCCGCCCATTTTCCCCAAAGCGTTGATTTGCGCCAAAGCATTGGTTGAAAGATCAGATGTTTCGGGAAATTCGCTGTAGTCTGTATATTCCTGTCGTTCATCTATCACTGCATCCAAATACAACAGTGTTTTTGTCATTAGTCCGTCCGAAAGATTGACCAAGAGTCCCTCATTTTCTTTCGGTATAACAGATTGGTCTTTTCTGTCACCCAGTATATCGTACAGCTCCGTAATATCCGTTACATCGGAAAGTTCGGTGTCCTCTTTCCTTGTATACAAAAAATCGGTACACAGCAGCTGAGGCATAGCATAAAGAGTATCATCATATTTACAACCTTCAAGAGCAAAAGGGAATATATCCTCCTTGTTTTGTATCATTTCCTCCGAGATTGGAAGAAGGTGACCTCCATCGACGAATGATGAAAGATAGATACCGTCGAAAACAAATACATCGATTGTAGGGTCGGGATCGGAAGCATAACAGTCCCAATCCACGAAATTAAGCTTTACATCGGGATGTTCCTTCGCCCAAGCATAGCTGACCACCGTCTGAAATCTTTCTATATCGGGGACATAAGGGTAAAGTGCCACTTCCATAGTCAAATCGCCTGTTGCCGTCTTTTCGGGCTGTTTATTGCGCCCTGCCGACATAACAACAAGGATCATGATTATTATGTAGGCTAAATATTTTACGTGTTTTCTCCTTATTTTTTTCCTCCTTATAATTTGTATTTTGGCATTTTCCCGTCTTTCATTTGGTTGCTCCGGAATTCGGAGATGTAATACCAAATTCTATACAAATTATATCCTAATTCATATATCAATGTCAATTACAACTTTTATATATTGCCTTTTTTTATTATCCTCATAAAAACCCTAAAATTTATATTGTATAAGGTAATGCTTTATAATATAATGAATACAGGGAATCCTATAAATGCATAGGTGAAGAACCTATGGGTGTAATAGATACCGAGAGTAAATTATATTTTTCAAAGAATTCAATATTTGCCGATATGTTTAATTTTAAGCTGTATAACGGTAAAAATATTATAAAAGCCGACGAATTGAGGGAACTTGATACAACAGAGATTTCCGTACCTTATGGAAACGGGGCAAGAGTTCCGCTCCAAAAGCATAGGGATGTATTAAAAATATGGTCGGCAATGACAGATGGCAAAGCAGTGTATGTTATACTTGGTTCAGAGGTGCAGGATAAAATACATTATGCAATGCCAATAAAGAACGGCTTATATGATATGCTTGGATATGCAAGTCAAGTCAATGAGTCAAGAAAATCCTATAAGAAAAAGTTGGATATCACAGATTTAAGCATAGATGATGGAACTGTAAGAATCAAACTTACAAGTGCCGAATTTTTATCCGGTTTTCGAAAAGAAGATAGACTTATTCCTATAATCACTTTAACAATATACTTATCTCCGGAAGAATGGGATGGACCGTTAGACTTGCACAGTATGTTGGATATAGAGGATAAAGAACTTCTTGAGTTTGTTCCTAATTATCGGGTGAATTTGATAGCTCCAATGAGCATAAATGACGATGATTTTGAGAAGTTTCATACCGATCTCGGATTAGCTATGAAGGTGTTAAAATATCAAAATGATGGAGTTGTGGATGTAATACAGGCAACAAATCACAAAAAGATAGACCGAGATACGGCGGTTTTCTTAAACGCCGTAACCAATCTTGGACTTGAGTTTGAAGAAAAGGAGGCGGCGATCGATATGTGTAAAGCTATGGAGGATTATACAAAGAAAACGGAGATAATAGGTGCAATAAAAGGAATGAAACTTATGGGAGCGTCTGAAAGTGATATTCTTACTCAGATTATAAAAAATTTCAACGTTACCAAAGATTATGTAGTTTCTCTTCTCAAACCGCAGGGAGCATAAAATTATCCGAATAATTCTTTAAATGGCTTGGCTGAGGTGTTTACATCTCGGTCAAGTCTTTTTTGTTTTCCGAAAACAGCTTATTATTTGGTCATAATCCACATATTTTGTTTATAAATCTTTTACAATTATAATGTTAAATAAATCGGAAATTTGTGGTACTATGATTTTATGAGAAGTGTACAGTGATAAGGATGTAGAACTTCGGAAAATAAAGGAAAATCAAAACAAGGGGGGAAAGAAAATGAACAGGATAAAAACCGTATTTGCGTTGCTGACGGAAGAGGGATACAGCGATTACAGTATTCTTACCAATGCACAATACAATACCACAGAGGCTTTTAAGCCGTATACAAAATATATATTTTCAATAAAACTTTCCCTTTACAGTGCCAAGCCTTATTACTTTACAAGCGACACAAAGTATTACATAAACGGCAAAGAAGCCGATGTTGAATATACCGATATAGGACAGGCATTTTTCGGTTATACTTATTATCTGACATACGATAATCTTGTATTTACGGATGAAAGCGACTTTAATGTTGGCGGTACCATATATATATACGAAAAAGCGAGCGACTACATTCTTGACGATATGGCTAATACAAACGATGATGCCATGATGGAAATGATGGAAGATAATTATTCCTATAATTGGTACGCAGACGGCGAACTTGTTCAATCGGGTAAAGAGACAACATATAAAGTACCTTATGAGCGCTCGTGCAAAAAGATATATGCGGAAGTCACTTTGGCAGGTTTAAGCAGAACAAGTCTTGTATATGATATACCCGTATTCCACTATAAAGGCGATATCGACCACGACGGTTTTACCACGGAAAAGGATGCCGCATATTTGCTTAAGGGGACCTCTAAAAAGTGCTATTGAAGTAAAATTGAGATAGCTTGTTCGAGAACTAGGAAATGGCTCGAAGCCAATGTAGAGCATTGGTGAGAGAAATTGACGACGTAATCGGACAAGATAGCCAATTTTACGATTTATGACTTTTTAGAGGTACCCTTAAATATTTAAATGGTACTTATGACTTGAGTACAGCACAAAAACAGGCAGCTTATGTAAACGAGGATGAAAACATTGATATGCTTGATGTGATAGCTGTATTAAATATGGCAAGCTAAAAATTTCATAATACAACCACGCAGGGACAGCTTACGCTGTCCCTTGTGTTTTATACGGAGTGGGTGTTCGGTTTCTCGGTATCAATACAGCCGTCATTTTTGTGTTATCAAGCCTTTTATCTATTTCATCCACCTCGTTTTCAGAGAGTATGATGACGGCAACACCTGGGGGACTTTAAGTCCGGATCTTTAATCTTCCTTATATACTTCCTTTGCCATATTAAATGCCGCCCATGCCTTAGGCCAGCCCGAATAGAAGGCGGCATGAGTAATGATCTCTGCCATTTCTTCGGCTGTAACACCGTTTTTCTTTGCATTCATCAAGTGATATTTAAAAGCATTGTCTATAAGACCTTGTGACATAATAGCAGTGACCGTTACAATGCACCTGTCACGCAAGGATAACTCTTTTTCCCTTGCCCATACTTGACCGAATAGTACATCGTCGTTTAATTCCGCAAATTTCGGAGCAAATTCTCCCAGTTGATCTCTGCCTGCTGTTTGTTTTGCCATGTTATTCTTCTCCTTCACTCAATTTCAAATATTCTTCATCTGATACGGGCTCGCACCACTCGTTTCTTGTCTCATCCCCGGGAACTTCCACGGCGATGTGTGAAAACCATGTATCAGCCTTTGCACCATGCCAATGTTTAACATTGGCAGGTATGGTTATTACCATGCCGGGTGTAAGGCTGACAGCCTCCTTGCCCTCTTCTTGATACCAACCTTCGCCTGCAGTACAAATAAGTATTTGCCCTCCCCCCGATGTTGCATGGTGTATATGCCAATTGTTGCGACAACCGGGTTCAAAGGTCACATTAGCAAGAAAAACAGGGCACTTGCCAAATTCCGTCAAAGGTTTGAGATAGGAATTTCCTTTAAAATATTGTGCAAAAGCTTCATTCGATGCACCTACTCCAAATATATCGTTTTTTTCAAATTCGGTTTTGTTTGTTGTTTTCATATAGTCTCCTTTTAATCATGTATTTTGTATGAGCTTAAAAATTTAGCGGTATTTGCCGAAAAATGGTCTATTATCTCGCTGTGTCCCATATCAAGAGCATCTATTTTTTTCATATCGGCATCGGAAAGGGTAAAATCAAATACATTAAAGTTTTCTTCTATTCGTTCTTTGTGTACGGACTTTGGTATAACTATAACACCCCTTTGAATATTAAAACGCAGTGCGACCTGTGCAGGTGTCTTGCCGTATTGAGCGCCTATCTCCGTTAAAACGGGATGGGTGAATATACCGTGTCCACCCTCGGCAAAAGGCCCCCAAGCTTCCAATACAACACCGAATTCTTTGGCAGATTCAAGGGCTTGTTTTTGGTGGAAGAAAGGATGACATTCAACTTGGTTTACCATGGGGCTTATCTCACAATGAAGACAAAGGTCGGTTATTCTCTCGGGATAGAAGTTGCAAACACCTATAGCCTTTGCCCTTCCCTCTTTGTATATATCCTCCAGTGCTCGCCATGCACTGTAGTAATCGCCTATAGGCTGATGCAGAAGATAGAGGTCGATATACTCAAGTCCCAGTTTTTTAAGGGAAATATTAAAGGCTTTTTTAGCCTCGGGATAGTCCTGTATCCAAAGTTTTGTTGTTATAAAAAGCTCCTCACGGGTGCATATACCTTCCCCGACAGCACGACGGATAGCGGCACCTACAGCTTCTTCATTCATATAGGCTGCAGCGGTATCTATAAGTCTGTATCCTGTTTTTATTGCAGTATACACGCTTTCTTCGCATTGCGTTGCATCGGGCACCTGAAAAACCCCAAAACCCTCAAGGGGCATTTTTATACCGTTTCTTAAAGTTGCAAATTTCATAACAGTACTCCTTTCGTTTATAATTGTAACGTATGGTCTTAAGGGAACCTCTAAAAACTCATAAATCGTAAAATTGGCTATCTTGCCCGAGTACGTCGTCAATGTCTCTCACCAATGCTCTACATTGGCTTCGAGCCATTTCCTAGTCCTCGAACAAGATATCTCAATTTTACTTCAATAGCACTTT
>JAFSVK010000140.1 GCA_017444985.1 Bacillota bacterium | reverse complement strand
AATAATGAGACATTCTTCGTTTACAAAAATGCAGTTAAAGTTGATGCTGACAGTAAGATCATCACAGACTTTGTTGTAACCGATGCTTCGGTGCATGACAGCCAACACATTCTTGCTCTTGTTGATGAAAGCGATAAAAAACTTTACGCTGACAGTGCATATAAAAGTGCAGCTATTGATGCAAGTTTACCGGTAACTGTTGAAAATAACATTCTTGAAAAAGGCTATAAAAACCACCCATTAACAGAGGAACAAAAGGCTTTCAACAAAATCAAATCAAAAATCAGATGCAGAATTGAACATGTATTTGGTTTTATGACTAATTCCATGAATCAAATAACCAGTAGAGTTATCGGCAAGGTTGCCAACTGTTTTCAAATAGGCATTACAAATTTGGTCTACAACATGTGTAGATACGAATTTTTGACACGCCATTTGCGCTGATATGGGCGTAGTGCGCCCAAAATCGGCAAAAAAGCCGATTTTAATACATAAACATGGGAAATTTGCACTTAAAAAGCATTATTTTGAGTTGATTTTGAGGATTTTTAAAAAATCGATTCAAAAAAACGGTGTTTTAGAGGTTCCCATAAGTATACGGAGGGAAAACACATGTCAAAACATTTAGGGTACAGCAGCAAAAAAACGGTCAGAACAAACCGCTTTATAAAGGTCTTTGCAATTTTTATTTTCTCTTTTTTCGCGGTGTTATTTCTACACTATACTTTAGCCTTCGCGGAGGTTGACTTTGATTCATCCACAGGCACACTTACCCTAAGCGGAAATGTTAAAGTGAATGAAATAGAACCATATAGAAAAAACGAACAGGTTAAAACTGTGAAAGTATCTGAAGAAGGTGCGATTTTTCCAATGATTTCAAACAAATTGTTTCAGTATATTTACGCCCAAACCATTGATTTAAAAGGTGTGGATACAAGTAATGTTATCTATATGCACGGAATGTTTTATAATTGCAAGTTTTTAACATCAATAGATGTAAGTGATTTTGATACGAGTAACGTTATCGATATGAGCGATTTGTTTTATCTCTGTTCTTCTTTAACATCATTAGATGTAAGTAATTTTGATACGAGTAACGTTACTAATATGCAAAATATGTTTAATTGTTGTAGATCTTTAACAACATTAGATGTAAGTAACTTCGACACAAGTAACGTCACTAATATGCAAGGATTGTTTAATTTATGCACTTCTTTAACATCAATAGATGTAAGTAATTTTGATACAAGTAATGTATATGATATGTGGGACATGTTTAGTTGCTGTTCTTCTTTAACAACATTAGATGTTAGCAATTTTAACACGAGTAATGTTACTAATATGTGTCAAATGTTTCTTGACTGTAGGGGGTTAACATCAATAGATGTAAGTAACTTCGACACAAGTAATGTATATGATATGTGGGCTATGTTTGCAAATTGTAACAATTTATCTATGATAGATGTAAATAATTTTGATACTTGTAGTACTAAATTAATGGCTTATATGTTTTCTAATTGTGAGTCATTAACATCGTTAGATGTAAGCAATTTTGATACGAGTAACGTTGAGCGTATGGAGTATATGTTTAGTAATTGTTCTTCTTTAACAACATTAGATGTAAGTAATTTTGATACGAGTAACGTTACTGAAATGGGAAGCATGTTTGCAAGCTGTTCTGCTTTAACAATATTAGATGTTAGCAATTTTAACACTACTAATGTTGAGAGTATGGCTCGTATGTTTTATGAATGTTCTTCTTTAGCAACACTAGATGTAAGTGGTTTTGATACTACCAATGTTGCTTATATGGAGTATATGTTTTATAATTGTGAGTCGTTAACATCGTTGGATGTAAGCCGTTTTGATACGAGTAATGCCACTAGAATGGACTTTATGTTTCATGGATGCATTAATATTAAAAAATTAGATTTGAGTAATTATGCTCTTAACAAAAATCTAACTCCTAATAAATATGGTATGTTGGATAACTGTTTGAATCTTTGTATTATAATATTACCATCTAATTTTAATTCAGTAACTACGTTTCTAAATGATGGAGCTAACAATTGTGGTTGGACAAATCTTGAAAATCCTCAGAATTTAAAGTTAGGCGAGGAATTGATAACATTCGAACAGCCCCAAAAATTTATGTGGAGTTCTATTATTCAATACGATGTAAATGATGATGCTAGTATTGACGATAAGGATGTTGCGTTGATATTAAAAAAAATAGCAAACAATAACAATAATACAGAAATTACTGACGAGTATATATTATTAGGTGATGCAAACAATGATGGATTCTTAACTTTACAAGACAGCATTTTAATAAAAAACACACATATTTCATAAGAGATAACTACCGAAATCAAGCACTCAAAAAGAGCTATGAAAACAGAAAATTTGTTTTCACAGCTCCCCTTTTTCATTTTTACATGAATAAAAAACTCTACTTATCCTTACTTTCCTTAAGATCCTTGATAAAATCTTCATCAAAAGTTATCATATCGTTTTTGGGAAATCTCAGGACCATGGTGGTGCCTTTGTCAAGTTCGCTGTAGACGTCTATGGCGCCGTTGTGGCCTGTCATGATTTCTTTTGCTATGGCAAGACCCAAGCCGTTTCCGCCCATGGCACGGCTTCTTGCCTTGTCTACCCTGTAGAACCTGTCAAATATCCTTTCCACAGCTTCCTCGGGCATACCTATACCTCTGTCGATAACGGATAAGTCGTAGGTGGTTATTTTTTCTTCAAGCTTAAGGGTTATTTGAGTACCCTCATCGCTGTATTTCATAGCATTTGACATTATATTGGTAATTACCTGATTTACCCTTCCCACATCGGCATATATTATCATTTCCTTTTCGGGAGGTTCAAATACTATTTTTTGTTTTTTCTTTTCGGCAACTATCTTGTTTTGCCTTACACAGCCCTTTGTGATCTCCACAAGATCCACTTCTTCTTTATTAAGCTTGTTTACATTCATATCGAAGCGGGAAAGATCCAAAAGGTCGTCTCTGAGGAGCCTCATTCTGTCTGCGGCTTCGTTTATTTCCTTAAGGAAGTCTTTGGCAACGCTCTCATCTTCTATGGCACCGTCAAGCAAAAGCTCGGCATAGCCTTTTATGGTAGTGAGAGGGGTGCCTATTTCGTGGCTAACATTTGCCACAAACTCCTGCCTCATATTATCAAGCTGTCTGTGTTTTGTGATATCGTGAAGTACCACTATGATACCGCTCATTTTGTTTTTGAGGGCATAGGGTATGAAGGCTGCGGATACATATTTGCCGTTATCTATATTTTCAAGGACTTTTTCAAATATGGTATTTGTGGCAATTCCCGTAAGGTCTATACCCAGTTTTTCAAGCAACCACTTAAGTGATATATTTACCTCGTCTATATCTATCAGGTCGTAGGCGGCTCTGTTTATGTGTATGAGCTTTCCTCTCTCATCAAATGCCATAACACCGTCTGTCATATTCATAAGCACGATCTCAAGCTTATTTCTCTGCTCTTCCATTTCGGTCACAGATTTTGCAAGCTCTCTTGCCATGATATTAAAGGACTTTGTAAGCTGACCTATTTCATCATTGCCCTTTACGGGCACTTTTTGTTCAAGTCGACCCTTTGCCATAAGCTTGGCTTTTTTTGTAAGCAAGGCTATAGGGGCGGTGATGGTGCTGGCAAAAAGCACGCCTAATACCGCCGTAAAGAGAAGAGCCACCACCATAGACGCCACAAGGGTCTGCACTGTTTTGGCAAGGGAGGAATAAAGTTGTTCCGCATTCATGGTCACGAAAACAACATACTCCACATTCCCCTTATCATCACTTATGGGGTAGGCATAGCTCAACATTCTGACAGCCTCCCCGTCTCTTCCCGGCACAGTATCGTTGTCGGTAAATTTATCCGTACCGTTCAAGGCGGATATTATGGCGGCACTGGTGTATTTAGGCAACTCTTCTTTTTCTTTTACAGAGGAAGAAGCTATGGTATTGCCCTTGCCGTCTAATATATTTCCGCTTACGTTTTTAAGGGAGGAGCTTATGGAGGCAAGATTTACAAGGCTTTCCCTGTAGTATCTGCTGTCATACTGCTCTATCACCTGTTCGTCTATGTATACGGCACACTGCCTCAGTTCCTCTTTTGCCTGGTTTTTTTCTCTTGTTTCCGTAGCCACTATAATAATGGTACCCGTAAGTATAAGCACTATAAAAACAAGGGAAAGGTACATAAAAACCAGCTTCAGACGGATACTTTTCATTTATGTCTCACCTCAGCCGCTGAAATAATAACCTATACCTCTTTTGGTTATTATATATCTGGGCTTTCCGGGGTCGTCTTCTATTTTTTCCCTGAGTCTTCTTATGGTAACATCCACCGCACGCACATCACCGAAGTATTGATAGCCCCACACCTTTTCAAGGAGCGCCTCTCTTGTGAATATGCTTTGGCTTTGGGTGGCAAGGAAGGTGAGAAGTTCAAACTCTCTCAGTGTAAGATTTATGGTTTGACCTCTCTTGCTTACCTCATATCTGTCAAAGTCTATCGTAAGCTCTCCGAAGGTTTTGGAGTTGGTATCTTCTTTAACGTTTTCAATAGCCGCAGATCTGCGTAGATTTGCCTTTACTCTTGCTATAAGTTCTCTTGTGCCGAAAGGCTTTGTAACATAGTCGTCCGCACCCATTTCAAGGCCTACCACCTTGTCGGTCTCGTCTGCTCTTGCAGTGAGCATTATAATGGGCACATTGCTTTTTTGTCTTATTTTACGACATACTTCATACCCGTCCATTACAGGCATCATAATATCAAGAAGTACTATATCGGGATTTTCTTTTTCATAAAGCTCCAGGGCAGCCTCACCGTTGTCTGCGGTTATGACCTCATACCCTTCTTTTTTAAGATTGTAGGCTACAAGTGTCACTATGCTTGCCTCATCATCCACAACGAGTATCTTGGACATTTTAAAACACCTCCGTTTTGTTGCACATATATAAAAATATTATACATAAAATCGGCAGGTTTTTCAAGTTTATTTTGACATATATAACAAAAAAACTTTTTGTTTTTGCAAAATTTCACTTTTCTCACAAAAAAAGGAACATTTTTAGGCTTTACTTTTATTTTCATAGTCTAAAAAAGTTGTAAATATGATTTTTTTCTGTTATAATGCAATTTGGACTTTAATTTTAAGATACAGGATTTAAAAATATGCAAGAAACAAAAAAATTCGGAGGCTTCAACTCCGAAACAAATGATTTTCTTGTGGGCATAAAGTTCAACAACAATAAGGAATGGTTCCATGCTCACAAAGAAAGCTATGACGAAAATGTTCACGCCGCCATATCGGCATTAGGCTGGGCGGTATATGATGATATGCACGCTTTTGACAAAGATTTTGAGCAAATACCCAAAATATCCCGTATAAACAGGGATCTGCGTTTTTCCAAAAACAAAGCTCCCTACAAAACGGAAAAGTGGTTTTTCTTAAGAGCCGACCAAAAGCCCGACCTTGTGTATCCCCGACCCTCTTTTTTCTTTGCCATGAATGCGGAGTATTGGGATTACGGCTTGCTTTTTTCTCCCGAGCCGTCTCTGCTTGCAAGCTACAGACAAAAGGTCATGGCAAGGCAAAAGGAATTTAAAGATATTATAAAGCTTACAGAAGGCTTTGAGCTTGAGGGAGACAAGTACAAAAGAGCCTTTTACAAAGATGCGGACCCCCTGCTTTTTCCTTGGATACAGGCAAAGGTCATCGCTCTTACCAAAAGCTTCGATTACAGAGATAAAAGATTTTATTCGGAGGAACTTCCCCATATACTTTCAAAGGAATTTCAAAAGTTATATCCTCTGTATAAATTTTTGGAGATACTTTAAATGTGCGATATTACGGAAAATGCAGATGAATACTATATGGGTATAGCCCTTGAATATGCCAAAAAGGCTTTTGAGAACAACGAAGTACCCATAGGTTGTATCATAGTACAAAACGGAAATATTATAGGCACGGGCTTTAACGACAGAAAAACAAAGGGTACCGTTTTCGGCCATGCAGAGATGGTAGCCATAAAGCAAGCCTGTGACTACCTTGGGGATTGGAGACTTGAAGAGTGCACTGCCTATGTTACCATAGAACCCTGTCCCATGTGTGCAGGCGCCCTGCTTCAGGCAAGGATACCCCGCCTTGTTTTCGGAGCCCGCAATCCAAAGTCAGGCTGTGTAGGCTCACTTTATAACCTTTTATCCGACCCCAGATTTAACCATGTGGCACAGATAACAGAGGGGATACTTGAAAAGGAATGCGGGGAGATAATGACGGAATTTTTTAAAAACTTCAGAGAGAGGGAAAAGCTTGAAAAAAGGAATAATACTGGACTTTGACGGAACCATCGCCGACACCTCCTATATATGGACACAGGTGGATAAAAACTTTTTCAGAAAAAGAAATATGGATATCCCCCCCGACTATGTGGATGCCATAAGTACCATGAGCTTTGAAGAGGGTGCTCTGTACACGAAGGAAAAATACTCCCTTCCCGAAAGTATAGAAGATATTATGAAAGAGTGGAGTTCATCCGCAAAGTACGAATACGAAAATACGGCTACCCTGAAAGAGGGGGCAGCCTCATTTATAAAGCATATCAAAAAAGAAGGCTACAAAATAGCCCTTGCCACCACCTCCATGGAAGAGTACTACACTCCCGTACTGAAAAAGAGCGGTGTGTATCCTCTTTTTGACGGTTTTGTTCACGGTGGTGAGGGGGTAAGGACAAAAGCCTATCCCGATATGTATCTTCTTGCCGCAAAAAGAATAGGCTGCGCTCCCGAAAAATGCACGGCATTCGAAGATATACCAAAGGGCATATTTTCCGCCAAGAAAGCGGGTATGAAAACCGTAGGCGTGTATGATGAACAAGCCGATAAGGATTGGAAGACCATAAGCGAACAGGCGGACAAAGTAATATACAAATTTGCTCCACCCTATACTTTTCTATAAGGAGAATGAATATGAAACCGGGATTACTTATTGAAAACACGGGAGGTAAGGTGCTTTGCAATAGCGAAGACGTTGATATAACCTCCCTTACCATAGATTCAAGAAAAGCAAAAGAAGGCTCCCTTTTTATATGTATAAAGGGCTTTACCACCGACGGTCATACCTATATACAAAAGGCTTACGAGCAAGGTTGCAGAGCCTTTATAATCGAAAGAGATATAGACATTTTGCCCGAAAATGCCTGTGTTGTGCGGGTAGACGACTCAAGAGCCGCTCTTAATCACATTGCAAAAGCCTTTTACAACGACCCTTCATCAAAACTTAAGATGATAGGCATTACGGGAACAAACGGCAAAACAAGCACTTCCTATTTTATGGAAGCCATTTTAAAACAGGCGGGTATAAAAACAGGCGTTATAGGTACCATAGAAATAAGAGTAAACGGCAAGAAAAAAGATATACCCTTCGCCACCAGTACCACCCCCGATACCATAGAGTTAAATGCTATGCTGGATATTATGAAAGACGAGGCAAGCCATGTGGTCATGGAGGTCTCCTCCCACTCCTTAGAGCTTAAAAAAGTAGACTCCATAGCCTTTGATACCGCCATATTTACAAACCTTACACAGGATCATTTGGATTTCCATAAAACCATGGAAAATTACTGTGCGGCAAAAGCAAAACTCTTTAAAATGTGCAAAAAAGCCGTTATAAACGCAGACGATCCTTGGTCAGATAAAATAACCGAAGGTTCCAAAGCCCAAATAACCACATTTTCAATAGACAAGCCCTCAGACTTTAAGGCAGAAAACATACAATACCTTATGGACAGGGTGCTTTTTACCGTAAATATAGATGGCAAAGACATACCCTTTGACTTGGATATCCCCGGAAGGTTCAGTGTATATAACGCCCTTGGTGTGATAGCGGCAGCCTATAATATGGGTATAGACATCCCCACAATACAAAAGGGTATAGCCTCCATAAAAGGAGTACCGGGAAGAATACAGGAAATACCCAACAACAAAGGCTTTAATGTTTTTGTGGACTATGCCCACACCCCCGACGGCCTTGAAAATGTGATCTCCGCCGTAAGAGAGTTTACAAAAGGCAGGATAATAACCGTTTTCGGATGCGGCGGTGACAGGGATAAAAAGAAACGCCCCATAATGGGTGATATATCCGCAAAACTTTCGGATATCACCATTATCACCAGCGACAACCCCCGCACGGAAGACCCCGATGCCATTTTAAACGATATAGAGCCTGCCGTAAAAGCCATAACGGAAAACTATGAGCGCTATGTTGACAGGAAAGAAGCCATATACAGAGCCATAGCCCTTGCAAAAGAGGGAGACAGCGTTATTATAGCGGGCAAGGGTCACGAAAACTACGAAATATTCAAAGATAAGACCATACACTTTGACGACAGTGAAGTAGCCGCACAGGCTCTCGGAGGAGCGTAAAATGAAACTGACAGCACAAGAGATACTTAATGCCACAGGGGGCACACTTTTAAGAGGTGATATAAATACCCTTATCACAAGTATATCCACAGATACCAGAACGATAGAGAAAAATTCTCTTTTTGTACCTATAAAGGGTGCCAACTTTGACGGACACAGCTTTTTAAACCAAGCGACGGAAAGCGGTGCTACTCTCCTCCTTTCTCAAGAAGATACCGAGGCTAACGCTACGGTCATAAAAGTAGAGGACACCACAAAGGCTCTTGGAGATATAGCAAGATACTACAGAGAAAAAACAGGCGTAAAAGTAGTGGGAATCACTGGTTCCGTAGGTAAGACCACCACAAAAGATATGGTGGCAAATGTACTTTCTCAAAAATACAATACCCTTAAAACAGAGGGCAATTTCAACAACCATATAGGTGTGCCCCTTACACTCTTTCGTCTTGAAGAAGACACGGAGGTGGCTGTTATAGAAATGGGTATGAACCATTTCGGAGAAATAAGCTACCTTACAAATATCGCCCTTCCCGATATGGCAATAATTTCCAATGTCGGTGTATCCCACATTGAAAATTTAGGCTCAAGAGAGGGTATTTTAAAAGCAAAATGCGAAATATTCCAGCCTATGGACAAGGGTGTAAAAATACTGAACGGCGATGACGATATGCTCATAACACTTAAGGGCAAGTATGAAAACATAGAGTATTTTTCCCTTGAAGATACAAATTGTGCCATATACGCCAAAAATATAGTTCAAAAAGGCGTAGAAGGTACTTTTGCCACACTTTGCTTTCCCGATGAATGTATAGATGTGTTTGTACCCCTTCCCGGTATCCACAATGTTTCAAACGCCCTTTCGGCTGCCCTTGCAGGGAAAAACTTGGGACTCAGCCTTGAAGAGATAAAAAAAGGCATAGAGACCTTTAAACCCACGAAAATGCGTATGGATGTTATAAATACGGAAAAATATACACTTATAAACGATGTGTATAATGCAAACCCCGTATCCGTAAAGGCAGCACTTGATGTGCTTTCGGGCGGTGAAGGTGAAAAGTGCGCAATACTCGGAGATATGTTTGAGCTTGGAGATATGGCAGCGCAACTTCACTTTGAAGTGGGTGAGTATGCGGCAAAGAAGGCAGACACCCTCATAGCCATAGGGGAGCTTAGCGAGAATATATATAAGGGTGCCAAAGAATGTAAAAACACCTACTATTTTAAAACCATAGAAGACTTTGCAAAAGAGTACAAAAATATACTAAAAGAAAAGTCTGTAATACTTATAAAAGCCTCAAGGGGCATGCACTTTGAAAAAATAACAGACATGTTGAAGGGAGAATAAAATGAACTCGGTAAAAGCAGTGACCTGCGGAGTATTGTTTGGGTTTGTGTGTAATGTTATACTTTGCCCCTTTATAATACCCCTTCTCAGAAAACTTAAATTCGGCCAGCCGGTAAGAAGCGACGGACCTCAAACACACCTTGTAAAACAAGGTACCCCCACCATGGGAGGTGTTATGATAGTCCTTGCCACGCTTATAGCCACCCTTCCCTATATATTTATGGGAAACAAAAATGCCATTGCGGTAATACTCATTACCTTAGGCTATGCCATTGTAGGTTTTATAGACGACTATCTTAAGGTAGTAAAGAAAAATACCGACGGTCTTTCTCCTTGGCAAAAAATAATATTTCAAGTGATCGTTACCGTAGCCTTTGCTGTTTATATACTTAAATTTACGGACCTGGGTACGGGGGTAATGATACCCTTTATAAAAGGCGAAGTAAAACTTGGTATACTTTACATACCCTTCCTCTTTTTTGTAATGGTGGGTACCGTAAACAGTGTTAACCTTACAGACGGTCTTGACGGTCTCGCCTCATCTATCACCGCCTGTGTCAGCGGCTTTTTTATAGGTGCCTCCCTTTTCCTTGGGAAAAGCGTGATCTCCGGTCCCGGGTCCTTGGCACCCGTTTGCGGTACCCTGCTGGGTTCCCTTTTAGGCTTTTTGATATTCAACTCCCATCCCGCAAAAGTATTTATGGGAGACACGGGCTCCCTCGCCCTCGGCGGCTTTGTGGCAAGTACAGCCATACTGCTTAAAATGCCTGTATTTTTAGTGATAGTCGGTCTTGTGTATGTGTGCGAGTCCCTTTCGGTAATAATACAGACCACCTATTTTAAATACACCAAGAAAAAATACGGTGAGGGTAGAAGAGTATTCAAAATGGCACCCATACACCACCATTTTGAAAAAAGCGGTATGAAAGAAGTAAAGGTAGTAGCCCTCTTTACCATAGTAACGGCTGTACTTTGCTTAATAGGTATATTATCAATCAATATATAAAAGGTGATATAATGAACAAAGAATTTGCAAACTCACTCAAAGACAAAAACGTGCTTGTATGCGGTATAGCAAAAAGCGGTATCTCTGCGGCTCTGCTTTTAAGAGACTATCAAGCGGATGTTACCGTACAAGACCTTAAAGAAAAAGAAAAAGCGGACAAAGCCGATATAGAGCTTTTGGAAGAAAACGGTGTGCGCCTTTATATGGGTAAAAATCCCGATGATATAATACACATGTATCATCTTATAGTACTTAGCCCCGGTATACCCACAGACCTTGACTTTATAAAAAAAGCAAAAGAAAAAGGTATAGAAATAATAGGGGATGTGGAGCTTGCCTACAAATTAAGCGATGCCCCCGTTATAGGTATCACAGGCACAAACGGCAAAACTACCACCACCACCCTTATGGGTAAGATCGCAGAAGCCTACAACCCCAAAACAAAGGTAGTGGGAAACATAGGTATACCCTACTGCGACCAAGTACCCTCTCTCGGTGAAGATGCCCTTGCGGTAGCGGAACTCTCCTCCTTCCAGCTTGAAAGCATAGAGGAGTTTAAGCCCCACGTTTGTGCGGTGCTTAACATCACTCCCGACCACCTTAACAGACACCACAGCCTTGAAAACTACATAGCGGCAAAAGAGAGGATATTTGAAAACCAGACCCAAGAAGACTTTACCATACTCAACTATAACGATGAAAAGACAAGGGATATGGCAAAGAGGACAAAGGGCAAGGTCATATTCTTTTCCCTTATGGGCAAGGATAAAAGCGGAGTTTTCTCCGATGAAAAGAGCATATATATAAACTGCGGAGAAAACGTTCAAAAACTGATAGATATAGATGAGCTTAATATCTTGGGAGATCACAATGTGGAAAACGCCATGGCTGCCATAGCCTGCGCCCATGCCGCAAATATACCCATGGATACCGTCATAGAACAGCTTAAAGCCTTTACCGCCGTAGAACACAGAATAGAGTACTGCGGTGAGGTAAGAGGTGTAAAATACTACAACGACTCAAAGGGTACCAACCCCGATGCTTCCATAAAAGCTGTCACAGCTATGAAAAGACCCATCTGCCTTATAGCGGGAGGCTATGATAAGGGCTCTGATTTTGACGAGTGGATATCCTACTTTGAAGGCAGAGTAAAATTTGTAGCCGTTATAGGTCAGGTAAAGGAAAAAATAGTTTCCTCCTTGGAAAAAGCAGGCTTTAAAAATTACGAATGTGCGGACACCTTTACTCAGGCTATAGACCTTTGCCATAAAAATGCGAAAGAGGGAGACTGTGTCCTTCTTTCCCCTGCCTGTGCCAGCTGGGATATGTTTAAATCTTACGAAGAAAGAGGAAATATATTCAAAGACTATGTGAAAGGACTTAAATAAATATGGCTGAACGATATCTTAATACCGACGGTCCAAAGACAGTAGTCAGAAAAAGAATAATAAAAGAAAAACCTCACGTACAAAGAGTTCACGTAGGCTACAGAGGCGGTATAGACATGATAGTTGTGCTCTGTCTCATACTCCTTGTGACTATAGGCATAGTCATGGTTTTCAGCTCAAGCTACTATGAGGCGGGAAAAGACGGAGATATGTACTCTTTCGCTTTCAGAGAATCGGTATTTGCTCTTGCGGGGGGTGTTGTGGCTTCCATATTTTCTTTCATACCCTACTCGAAGTTCAACAATATCCGTCTCTGCCTTATAGCCTACGCCGTATCCATAGTACTTCTTATACTGGTGCTTTTCATAGGTAAAGAGGTAGGCGGTGCCAAAAGATGGCTTTTCGGCTTTCAACCCTCGGAGGTGGCAAAGGTAATACTGATAGTTACCCTTGCCTGTCTTGCCAGCAAGAGAAGAGAGCTACTTACAACATTTTTTGGCTCTTTTATATACATGGCAGTTCTTGCGGTGCCTGCGGCCCTTACGGCAATAGAAAACCTTTCAACTGCCATCGTTATGGGTGTATCGGGGCTTGCCATGTACTTTATAGCCACCGAAAATCTTTTGTACCCCCTTCCCTACACTCTTGCGGCTATTCTCGCAGTTGCCGTCAAAATATTTTCCGAAGGCTTTAGAGTCGGCAGAATAAAAGCTTGGCTCGATCCAAGCTCCACGGATACGGGCTACCAGATACTGCAGTCCCTATACTCCGTAGCAAGCGGTGGTTTCTTCGGCTTAGGACTCGGCGCTTCAAGGCAAAAGCTTGGCTTTCTTCCCGAGGCTCACAATGATATTATATTTGCCGTTATCTGCGAAGAATTGGGTACCTTTGGCGCCCTTATCGTTGCCATGCTTTTTATAATACTTGTATGGAGAGGCTTTGTAATAGCCCTCAGGCACAAATACGACACCTTCGCCGTAATGGTAGCCACAGGCTTTACCACCATGATAGCCGCACAGGCTGTCATGAATATGGCAGTAGTAACAAACACCATGCCCAACACGGGTATCCCCCTGCCCTTCATAAGCTACGGCGGAAGCTCCCTTATGGTCATGCTTGCGGCTATGGGCATGCTTCTTAATATTTCAAGATACAGAAAAGCTAATAACAAATAAAAAAGGGGGTGTGAAATATCACACCCCCGGCAAAAATGAGATTTTTGCCGATAAACAGCCGTTCTGCGCGCCTCTTTAGGGAGGCAAAAGCACTTTTGACTATCGTCAAAAGCCACCCTATGGGTGTCCCGATTACTTTTT
>JAFSVK010000139.1 GCA_017444985.1 Bacillota bacterium | reverse complement strand
CTTGGAGAGATACGGCGTACCGCCTTTTCCTTCCAAGTATTCTAAAACTATTTTTTTCTTAAACTCAAAAGTGTGTTTTGCCATAAAAATACCGACCTCCAAAAGTTAGATTTTTGGTCTAACTTTTTGGGGTCGGCACATTTCGCACCCCCTTTACTTATGTCCTGACAGCCTTCATTTTCTTTTTGTTCTCGTACATATACTTATCGGCTCTCTTAAATACACTTTCCGTATTTTTATCCGTATTTTTGTCATACATGGCAAGACCTACGGCTACGGATACCTTTTCTTGACCCTCTCCCGTACTTATATAGGCGTTTTTCATGGCTTCTTTAAAGTCCTCCACCAAGTTTTCCGCTTTGGGGTAAAGTTCACCTTCTATTATTACCACAAACTCGTCTCCGCCTATTCTGAATACCTTTTCGGTAGGGAAGATATTGCAGAGTTCGGAGCAGACTTTTCTTATAGCTAAATTTCCCACATCGTGGCCGTAGGTGTCGTTTATGAGTTTAAGGAAGTTAAGGTCTATCATTATAAGACCGAACTCCCCTTTGTTTTCGGTTATGTAGTGGTCAAGCCTTAACATTTCCGTATCGTATCTGACCTTGTTGCCAACACCCGTAAGGGCATCCTTGTGAGCAAGCTCCTTTGTGGAGGAAAGCTCCTTTGTGGCTCGAAGGAGGGAGTTCATATAGTTTTCAAGTTCCAAGATCATCTCTGCTGTTTGCTTTGAAAGTGTGGCTATTTCGTCATAGCCTCTTATACCTTGTTCTATTTTGTTAACGATACCCGGATCTTTTTTATCGGAGTAGTCTTTTATATTTTCCTGCAGGGCTACCAGTTTTTTGATGTAGCGCTTATTTATAAATAAAAGCATACCTGCCATAACGGCTACGGTCACAAGACCGTTTTTTACCATCTGTATAGCGGTATTGCGGGAAATATCGGTGTACATCTGTGTAACATCGGTATCCACGCAGAGCATGCCTTGTTTTTTGCCGTCTATCTCCAATATGGTATAGTAGGAGTTTGTAAGACCGTACTCATTATCAAAACGATCGTACTCGTCTATATTTTTTCCGAGGTTCCAAGATTTGTAGAATACGGGCATTACTTCCTCGGAGTCGTTACAGCAGTCTGCAAGTACCATATATTTACTGTTTTCTTCCCGTGCCGTTCTTTCCGCATCTATAACATAGTAAACATAGCCTTCTTCATCGGAGGGAACGATATAATATGTATAGGGCACGTTGAAAGTTTCTCTTGCCTTTTCAAAGGTAAGAAGAAAATACTCGTGGCGATATATGATATAGAGCTTTTTAAGTTCTTCCGTCATAGAGTCGAATTTTTCACCCGAATATGACTCTGTAGGGTATTCCTCGGCAAAGGCTTTGTAGAAATCGTTTTTGGCTTTTAAATAGTTGTTAAAATCTATGGGTATATCTATTTCATCCCCATGGGCAATGATATAGTCTTGGTAGGTCTTAAAATCCGCAGGGTCGGATAACACCAAACTTTCCAAAAGCCCCGAAAGATGGCGAGCGTTATCACGGTATTTTTCTTCATATATACCCTTTTGATCGATATATGTCCATAAGCCGTTGCATACCAGTGTCACTACGGTAAAAACCGCAAAAACTATGCTAAACTTAAAGAGCATTCCCCTTTTTTTCTCTTTCAAACCGCCACCCCCTTTTTTGTTATCTGAAGTTGTCGATCTCTTTGCTCTATTATAACACAAATAAGATGTTGATTATAATGCTATTTTCTGAAATACTATACAAAATTTTTTGAAATTTTTGTATATATCTAACAAAAATAAGAGGACGAAAATCGGAAATACGCTTTTCGTCCTCTTTTTAGAACAATACATCTATAAGTTGTGATATGTTTTCAACACCCGTAATTTCTATATCCTTGTTTTTAACCGCCATTGTGGCTTCTCTTAAATTGGACTTAGGAAGTATGCACCTCTTAAAGCCAAGCTTTGCCGCCTCGGCAACTCTTTTTCCCGCTAAGGATATGGCTCTTACTTCTCCCGTTAAGCCTATTTCTCCGAAAACTACCGTGCCCTCGGGTATACACTTGTCTTTAAAGCTTGATATTACGGCGGCGATAACGGCGCAATCCAAGGCGGGCTCCGTTATTTTAATACCCCCCGTAAGGTTCACGTAGCTGTCGTAGTTTGCCAATTGCAAACCCGCTCTTTTTTCAAGTACGGCTATTAGAAGTATAACTCTGTTAAAGTCTATACCCGTAGCCATTCTTCTGGGCATATTAAAACTGGTGTAGCTTATAAGGGACTGTACCTCAAGCATAAGGGGTGTGGTGCCTTCTATACAGCAGGTCACCACAGAACCGCTGACATTTTGGGGCTTACCGCTTAGCATATACTCCGAAGGGTTAAGTATTTCTTTAAGACCTCTGTCGGTCATTTCAAATACACCCAATTCGTTGGCACCGAAACGGTTTTTAACGGCTCTTACTATACGGTAGGAGGCTCTTTTATCCCCCTCAAAGTACAGTACGGTATCTACCATGTGTTCAAGTATTCTCGGGCCTGCTATGGCTCCGTCTTTTGTAACGTGTCCCACGATGACTATGGAAATATTTTTGCCCTTGCCTATGTGCATAAGCTTTGAAGTGACTTCACGCACCTGAGATACGGAGCCGGGGGCAGAGGATATCTCATCTATGTACATAGTCTGTATGGAGTCTATTATGCAGTAGTTTGGTGTCTCTTCAAGAAGTATCTTTTCGATCACTGCCATATTCGTTTCCGATAAGAGTTTTAAGTTTTCGGTGGTAACACCTATTCTTTCGGCACGAAGCTTTATTTGCTGTACCGACTCTTCTCCCGAAACATAGAGTATGGTTTTTTTCTGGTGTCCAAGCTGTCTGCAGACTTGGAGGAGCAGGGTACTTTTTCCTATACCGGGATCTCCCCCTACAAGAGTGAGGGAGCCTTGCACAAAGCCCCCTCCCAAAACTCGGTCAAGCTCTGCGGAGCCTGTAGATACCCTTGCCTCGGGTATGGGCTGTATCTCCTTTAGCCTTAAGGGCTTTGAGGAGGTGTAGCTTTGGGGGTGCGCCCCCGTTACCTTTACCTCCGTTTCCTCTGCGAAGGTGGAGTAGTTGCCGCATTCGGGGCATCTGCCAAGCCACTTTACTACAGTGTATCCGCATTCCTGACATACATATTTTGTTTTTGGTTTTGCCATATCAGATCTTCTTTATTATTATGTCTTGAGCCTTTTCGGAAAGGTCGGCACTAAAGCTTATTTTACCCGAAAGATTGCTCTTCATCTGATCTATTTCCACATCGTCTGCATATATAGCGTAAAGGGTGTTGGCTTCAAGTTCAAGTGTTATCTGTGTGCTGCCCTTTCCCTCTACGGAGAAGGTGGTTATTTTGCTGTCTGCCTTGAAGTTGTGCACGCTGGCACCGGGTACGGTCTCAAGCAAAAGGTTGGAGTTTTTGGAAAGTCTTGTTACCTGGTCGTGGGTTCTGACTTTGTACATATTTCCGTCTACTTCAAAATTCTCCACCTTTAATTTTTCCGCTCTTTTGTAATCGCCAAAGCTGAGAGATCCGTCTTGTTCTTTGATGATACCCTCTTCAATAATCATTTTTTATTCCTCCTGAAATCTGTTTTGACAATAGCCCATAAGTAGGTTATAATTAGGGAAACACTGATTAATGTGGTTGAAGTATCGATGAGATAAAATTTCACAAATCTAGGAAAGGGCTCGCAGGCATAGCAAGAAGAGCTATGTCAAGAGCACTTGACGACGAGTTGGGGGATTTTAGACATCGAGACGAAATCTAAATTAGTCAGTGGTTCCCTATGTGAGCTATTGCCCCTACGGGTATATTATAGCAAAGTAATAAGAATTTGTACACAGTTTTTTGAAAAATATGAGATTAGATAAATTTATATGCGAAATTGAAAATTGTACAAGAAAAGAAGCCAAGGACTACATTAAAAAAGGCCTTATAAGCGTAAACGGCAACAAGACTAAGGATGCGGGCTTTAATGTGGAAGAGGAAAGCAAAGTTTTCCTTAAGGGGAAGGAGCTTAAATATACCGCCTTTTCCTACATTATGCTGTATAAGCCAAAGGGCGTTGTAAGTGCCGTAAAGGATGATAAAGATAAGACGGTGATAGACATTTTACCGCAAAAATATAAAAGAAGAGGGCTTTTTCCCGTAGGCAGGCTCGATAAGGACACCACGGGGCTTTTGATAATATCAAATGACGGTGCCTTTGCTCACAACAGCCTATCCCCCACAAAGCACGTGGAAAAGGAATATGGGGTAACATATCAAGGTACATTGCCCGAAAATGCGGAGGAAGAATTTTTAAAGGGCATAGATTTAGGGGAGTATATCTGTAAAAGCGCAAAGATAGAGGTGCTCGCTGAAAACAAGGCGAAAGTTACTCTATCCGAGGGAAAGTTTCACCAAGTAAAGCGAATGTTTGAGGCTTTGGGGTGCAAGGTCACAGAGCTTAAAAGACTGAGGTTTGGAAAAATATTACTTGATGAGAGCCTTAAAGAGGGAGAAGCTCGCTATCTTACCGAATGTGAAGTAAAATATATACAGAGTCTAAAGGGTGAGTAAAATGAAGAGAATAATAACATATATTTTTACGGCTACACTGCTTTTTGCAACTACCGTAAGAGCCGATAATGCTACGGGTTGTATGATGCTTTTAAACAATATAAAGGCAAGTATAGATATGGTCTCCTTTACTTCAAAGCAGTGTGAAGTGAAGGATCAAAACGCATGGTTAGCTGCCGCAAGAGAGGCAAAAGCTTCCCTTTGTGATGTTATGAACGTAACATTTACAAACTTTGACGAAGATATCTACGATATCGACCTTATAACAAGCTACGATGTTTCCATAAATGCCAGAGGTACCATGTCGGGGAAAGATGCCAATATAACTTATACCTTTGTGTACAATCCCAATTACAAATATTTGAGAGTAAGCGAAAACTCTTCTTTATACTATAAACTGAGCATAGAAGAAAGAAGGGTGTGGGATAAGATAAAAAAAGTCTGCGAGGGCATACAGGGCACCGACTACGAAAAGGAAAAACAGATACATGACTATATCGTAGCTAATTACACCTACACAACAGGTGCTATACAGTCAAGATCCCATACCGTAACGGGCCTTATAGAAGACGGCGAGGGTGTTTGCGAAGCCTACGCCACACTTTTTCAGCTTATGTGCAATATATCGGGGGTGGATTGTCGTATAGCCACAGGCACACTTAACGGCGCAGACCACATGTGGAATATCGTAAAGCTTGACGGACAATATTACAATGTAGATGTTACAAGCGACGATCCCGTACCCGATTATGAGGGTAGGGTAAGATACACCTTTTTCAACATAGCCGACACCGAATTTTCAAAGACCCATAAGGCGGATGAAGGCACGGTAAAATGCGAAGGCACTACATACAACTACTACACATACTCAAATCATATCGCCCACAGCAAAGAGGATGTAGTGAGAATACTTAAAGAAAGCCTTGAAAATAAGGACTACATATATGCCAATTTTAAAACCGAAGGCTATGTCATAAAAACCAAACAGGAGTTTTTGGATATTGTAGGCAGTGTTTACAAGGGCAAAGTAGGCATAGCCGGAGAACCGGGAGAAGAAGGAGAGTATTTTGTGACGGAGTTGTAAGTATAAAATTACAACATAAAAAACTTCCCTCCGAATGCCAAGTGTCGGAGAGGTACCCACCCCGGGAGGGGAAGGAAGCCCAAAGGGCTGACGGTGGAGTAACCAATACCTATGCCCTCAGTGCTTTTCGCCTCACCTGAAACCTCTCTGTCATTTTAAAGGCAAAGCTATTCGTCCTGCACAAAACCTCTCCGTCGTTTTGTTGGCAAAGTTATTCTCACCGCTGGGAACCTCTCCGTCAGCTAAAGCTGCCACCGCTCCTTTCAGGCGAGGCTTGGGTGTCGGTGGGGCAAGGGAGTTGGGTGCAACAAGTGTATCGGAACAACAACAAAGTAAGCAATAAAATCAAACCAAGCGGAACAAATAAAAGCCTCCACTGAAAGGGGAGGTGGCACGGCAAAGCCGTGACGGAGGGGTACCCACCCCGGGAAGGGGAAGGAAGCCCATAGGGCTGACGATGTTGCAACGAAGGACATCGCCCTCACCAATACACAACTATCAACAAAAAAATCGGGGAGGTGCCATTGGCACCTCCCTATAATATACGGCTCGGGCTGAGGGGGTCATCACTTTGTAAATTCTATTGCCTTTGCCGATAAATATTCATCAAACATATTATCATATATCTCTTTAGCGGTCTCGCTGTCTACACTGCCACTCTCACCTGCATATACGTAGGTGGCATTCCCCTCTTTATCAAATACTTCATCAACTCTGTCGGTACTTGTAATACCCTTTTCATCTACAGTAAAACATTCTACATAATGATGTCCGCCTGTAAATATCTTGTCCCCGCTTATTGCAAGAGGGTTGGCGGTACCGCCGCTTTCAACACTGCCTAAATACTCACCTTCGAGATCATAGCACTCCGCCTCCGTTGCGGCTGTAGTACCTAAGTTGTCAAAAGTGTTATTTGCTACCAAAATCACCTTTTGCCCATTGATCTCTATCTCCCCACGGCATCCATCCTCCGTCATACCCCAAGCATTGGCTCTGCATACAAAGCTCATGGCAGAAAGTGTTATAAGTATTACTATAAATAATTTTAAGTTTGTTTTCTTCATGTCGGTTTCTCCCTTGCTTGTTTTTGTTGTATATATAATAACAGGGAAAGGGTCACAGAAGTGTCACAAAGTTTTGAGCGTAAAAAAAGGGGCTTGTTCTATAGGGGATATTAAGTGCATACCTTCCTATGATTTCGTCGGTTTAATTGCTCTAAAGGAGTCTATTTGCATTTTGCTATACTCTGATTTTCGGAGAAACAAAAAAATTTAGTAAACACTGAAAAAGGATACCAAAAAATAATTTTACACATTTGCTTAACGGCTCGGTTGCCATTTTTCGCCTTTATGGACGAAAAATAGCATGTTCGCCTACAAATGTGCCGCCGTA
Organism: Bacillota bacterium; assembly: GCA_017444985.1. Classification (GTDB taxonomy): domain Bacteria; phylum Bacillota; class Clostridia; order Lachnospirales; family CAG-274; genus UBA3680. The sequence goes on along the minus strand of JAFSVK010000139.1, from coordinate 11,378 downwards.
GGCTAAAATTACTTTTTGCTTTTTGGATTTAATCAGTGTTTCCTTTATTATTTTTCCATAAAAAAGCGAGAGCCCGAAGACCCTCGCATATATATTAGAAATCAATGTTAACAGAGTTTATAGTCTGCTGAAAACCTGTATTTTTTGTTAAACCGCTTACCATTATAACGTCATTTTCCATAATTTCCGTTATCTCTATATTGGGTGTGATATATTCTTTTTTCATCTGTCAGCCCTCCTTAAGATAATACAACCGTAATTAATTCTTGTGCAGAAGCAAGGGACGAAGGCTCGCCGGTTGCATTGAGTTCTACGGCGTAGAGATAATCGGCTTCACCTTTTGAATCAAGAGCCGCTGCGGTATAAGTTCTGCCGTTAAGTTCAACCTTTTCGAAAACTTCGGTCGTGTCTTCTGTTTGTATGCTGAGTTGGTCGGCATTGTCAGCTTGTTCCTCTGTAATTACTGCCACAGCGTACATTGTTGTACCATCTGATACGATAGCGGCTTTAAGAGCGGAGCCATCGGAAGAGTCGCCTTTTACTACTCCAACGGGATAAGCGGCATCACTGGGAGTAAATGTCAAAGCTTGGATCGTAATTCCGTTATTTACATATACATAGTATGTTGTCTTTGCTGTCAACTCTCCTTCTACTATACCGACTTCACCGTTTTCGGAAGCAACTATCGCAGAACTATCGGAATTTGTATCCACAGCTGTTCCTATAAAGCAATTTCTTTCACTTGCCGTATCAGGGTTATTTGATTTAAATGTTACAGATAATGTTCCGTCTACACCGGGTATAAGGGAAATATATCTTCTTGAAGAATTACTTGAACCGTTTGTATGGAAACCTATACTTGAAACATAATCTTTACCGCCACTACCGCCGGAATTTCCGACTAATGTTAATTTGGAGTATGTTGTTGTATAATTTGCTCCCTCCAAATTAAGTTGCTCCTCATATTCGGAGAAATCCCATATTGTTCCAACGCTTACATAAGGATCGACAACGGTAACATCATAAGTAGCCACCAATTCGGTTACATTGGGCTCAAGTGTTCCCTTACCTGTTGCAGTATAAGTGATAGTAGCTGTACCCTCTGCGACGGGAGTTACCAAACCGTTTTGATCTACCTTTGCAACAGAGGTGTTGCTCGATTCGTAATTACCGCTTGTTAAATCAAACTTGTTAAGTTTTGCTTCAAGCTGTAAGGTGTTTCCGGGATTTATCGTTCCGTCTCCGTTTGCAATTAATGACAATGTAGGAGTTGTGGAAATTTCGGTTTCTGCCAAGTATAAACCTATAGCGGCATATTTCCATTTTCCTGTCTGTGAGGCTACTTTATATGTGCCTGCTGCCAGATCTTTAACGGAAGATGTGGCAACACCATAACCGGAATCTTTGTTCGGTGCGGTTATTGTAAAGCTGTTTGTGCTGTCTGTTTCATCTGCGTATGTTATTGTTCTATCGGAACTACCTGAAGATATACAAACCATAAACACGGTTCCTTTGTACCCATCGGGAATCGTTATGACAGGAGCCGAAGCAGCTTCTACATCGGATGTTCTAACGGTAGTTGTTACATTAGTTGATGTTGAATTATCATAAGTAAAAGTATAAGTACCTACTTGGACATTAGTTGAAGATGACAAGTTTGTTATATAACCGCTTTCGGATTCGGTGACACCGCTTGCAACTGCAATGGTTTCCCATTTATCTTCCGCAAATGTACACATACTACTTAAAGCCAAGCTACTCGCCATAACACCTACAGCGATCAAGGCTTTTGTTAAAAATGATTTTCTCATTTCGCTTTTTCCTCCTAAAAAATAGTTTCCAACAAGTTATAATTTGCAAATTATAAATTATTATCGGCTCAAAGGCTGCCGAGTGCCTCTTCTCCTTTCCCCAAGCGTTTATGTGGACCCCGTAGGGGTTGCACCCGTTTTTAATTTCCTCTTTAGTCTAAAGAAGGTGGATCTGCTTAAAGAGTATCTCTCCATAGCCTGGTCGTTGGTAAGCTCTTTGTTTTCTATGGCTTTAAACATTTCAATGTAGTCATTTTCGTTGTAGGCTTTTTTCCTGCCTATATGCACTCCCTTTTCCTTGGCTTTTTGCTGACCTTGTTTTTGAGCCTGTATAACTCTTTGTTTTCTTTCCTCTTCCATACTTTTTAAGGCTTTTTTAAAAAGAATGTAAATTTCTTCTTCAAGAGCGTTTTTTTCTTTGGGGGAGAGGCGGGAGTGATTTTCAAGCAGTTTACTTATATCCTCTCTTATATTTGAAATGTTTTTGCTTTCCATAATTTTATAAAAAAACAGATATGACCCTACACATTCTATTTTAACATTGTGAAAAAAAAAAACAAGCGTTTTTTTAAATTTATATGACGAAATTATTACAGCAAATTTATGCAATTTGAACAAAAAAGTGCTGTTTTGCAATTTAAATACCTATTTTATTTGTGAATTATAAATCAAAAAAAGGTTAAACCTATACCTTGTGGAATTTATTTGCGGGGTTTTGAAATTTTTCCTTGACAATGAGCCTTCTTTTACTTAAAATTTATTTAGACCAAATACCATACAAATGGAGGATTTATACAATGGGCGGTTTTTTCGGAGCAGTAGGCAAGAAAAGTTGTAATTTTGAGCTCTTTTTCGGTACGGACTATCATTCTCACTTAGGTACAAGAAGAGCGGGCCTTGTGTTTTATGACGGAAAGGGATTTAACAGGTCTATACACAATATTGAAAATTCCCCTTTCAGAACCAAATTTGACAAGGATGTTAAGGAAATGGACGGCTATATGGGTATAGGCTGTATATCCGACTACGAGCCTCAGCCTCTTTTGATAAGATCCCATCACGGCACCTTTGCCATCACTACCGTAAGCAAGATAAACAATAAAGAAGAAATACTTAAAAACCTTTTTGAACAGGGCAACTCCCATTTCTTTGAAATGAGCGGTGGCGATATAAACTCTACGGAGTTGGTGGCAGCTATTATAAACAGAAAAGAAAACCTTATAGAGGGTATAAAATACGCTTTGGATATAATAGAGGGCTCTTTATCCCTTCTTATAATGACACCTAAGGGCATATACTGTGCAAGGGATAAATACGGTAGGACCCCCGTCGTTATAGGAAAGAGAGTAACACAGGACGAGGAAGATCCCGTACACGGCGATTATGAAGAGTTTGCCGTAGCTTTTGAAAACTTTTCTTTCAATAAGCTTGGCTATGACGACTACAAGTCCTTAGGCCCCGGGGAGATAGATGTTATAACACAAGAGGGTGTTAAAACATTGGTACAACCCGGCAAAAAGATGAAGATATGTACCTTCCTTTGGATATACTACGGCTACCCTTCAAGCACCTACGAGGGTATAAATGTAGAGTATATGCGATATAAATGCGGTGCTTGCATAGCTAAAAGAGATAATGTAAAGCCCGATATAGTAGCGGGTATACCCGACTCGGGTACAGCCCATGCGGTAGGCTATTCAAATGAATCGGGCATACCTTTTTCAAGACCTTTTATAAAATATACACCAACCTGGTCTCGCTCCTTTATGCCTACCATACAGAGCAAGAGAAATATGATAGCTAAAATGAAGCTTATAGCGGTGGACGACCTTATAAAGAACAAGAGCCTGCTTTTAATAGACGACTCCATAGTAAGAGGCACACAGCTTAGAGAAACTACAGAGTTCCTCTATGCCAGCGGAGCAAAGGAGGTACATATAAGACCTGCCTGTCCTCCTCTTATATACGGCTGTAAGTACCTTAATTTCTCCAGATCATCCTCGGAAATGGACCTTATTACCAGAAGGGTGATAGCAAGACTTGAAGGCACTACGGAAGTATCCGATGAGGTTCTTCAAAAATACGCCGACCCCGATTCCCAAGAATATGCCAATATGGTAGAGGTGATAAGAAAAGAACTGCACTTCACCTCCCTTATGTACAACAGACTTGACGATATGCTGGAGTCTGTAGGCATCCCCACAGAAAACCTCTGTACCTACTGCTGGAACGGAAAAGATGTGGAAGATGATAATGATAATACGGATGAATAACAGAAAAGCCACCCCGAGGGGTGGCTTTTCTGTTATAGTAACATAAATTGGAATTTCTGTTTGTACACTGCTTTTGTGGCTTTGGAAAAAGAACCTCTCAGTCGGCTAATGCCGACAGCTCCCCTTTCAAGGGAGCCTACCGTGTGTGGGTTTTCTTTCTTCGAATTACACACCGCATCCATACGGTAACATAAATTGCAGTTTCCGATAATGTATGAATAGTAAATCCCCTTGCAAAAACCACAACTGTGACAAAGCCTCCCCTGAAAGGGGAGGTGGCAGCCTTTAGGCTGACGGAGAGGTTTCGCCACAAAGATAAATTAGTATTTACCAAAACCAAAGCCGGAAAAATCAATTTTTCGCTTTAGCTAAAATTGATTTGGGTCGATAAATCGGTATTTATCAAAGACAAGGCGAAAACATTAGGCTCTTTACACTAAGGCTCACTTAGGTTTGACCTTGTTAAATTCCTCTACGTATTCTTTTATTAACTTTACCGCACCCTCAATACCTGTTTTGGCGGTGTTTATTACTATGTCGTAGTTCATCATGTCGTCCCACTCTTCACCCGAGTAAAAACGGTGGTAGGCGGCTCTTTTTTTGTCTGTTTTGCGAAGTACCGCCTCGGGATTTTTGGTGTCGGCGGATTCCACTGTTTTTTTGTATCTTTCAACTCTGAAATCCATATCCGCACGAAGGAAGACTCTTATAAGCCTTTCTTCCTCTCTTAGAACATAGTCCGCACAGCGTCCTATTATAACACAGCTCCCTTTCTTTGCCGCATTTCTTATAATGTCGGATTGTATACCGAAAAGTTTGTCGTTATCGGGCATGGCACCTACACCGTTGGCACCGTAGGAGCCCAATACAAGAGAGTAGAGAAGGGAATTTGTGGGAACCTCGTCTACCTTTTCAAATGTACTTTCGGGGTATCCCGCTTCCTTTGCCGCCAGGGATATAAGCTCGTTATCGTAGAACTCGTAGCCAAGTGTATCGGCAAGAGCCTTTCCTATTTCTTTTCCTCCGCTGCAATATTGTCTGCATATCGTTATAACATTGTTGCTCATAAGTACCTCCCCGTGTTTGTATACTTTTAACACTATTCTAACACTTTACTTTGAAAAAATCAACGATTTTAACAAAATATTTGTAAAATTCAAAGAGAGTTTAATCCTCTCCCGTTTCTTCTGTTTTTTTGATATTTTCCTCTTCAATATGGGGGAGAGGGAAAGCACACCTATAAGGTTTGGCAACATCATAAGACCGTTGAAGGTGTCGGATATATCCCAAACTATGGAGCTTGTGGCTATAGAGCCGAAAAGTACGGCGAACACGAATATAAGCTTGTATATTTTGGTGAATATATGTGCTTTATTTCCCGAAAGGTACTCTATGGCTTTTGTGCCGTAGTGTGACCGGCCGAGTATGGTGGTGAAGGCAAAAAAAGTATGGCAACGGCAATAAAAAGCTGACCTACGGGTTTTCCTCCTATTATAAAGAGTGTATTGAAAGCCTCTCCCACAAGGGTGGAGTCGCTTTGAGTTACGGCTGTACCGCTTTCTAAGTCGATAACACCCGAGGCAAGTAAAAGCCAAACACCTATGGTAGACCATACAAAATTATTTACAATACTGTTGATAGTTGATATATATTCTGTGATTTTTTCCGCTTTTCCTTCAAAAGGGGGTGTGACCCCTCACACCCCCCTTAATCTTAGTATTCTGCGTAACCTATATTTTCAAGTCTTTCGGCTTTTGCCTCCACACTCTTTGCCATATTATCCTTGTACGCGGCTACTCTTTCCGCAAGTCCTTCGTCGAAGGCAGCAAGCATTTGCACAGCAAGTATGCCTGCGTTTTTACCTCCGTTTATGGCAACTGTGGCAACAGGTACCCCGGGTGGCATTTGAACTATGGAGTAGAGGGAGTCTACACCGTTTAAAGTCTTGGTTTTAACGGGCACCCCTATTACGGGAAGGGTGGAGACCGCAGCTACCATACCCGGAAGATGGGCGGCACCTCCCGCACCCGCTATAATTATTTTTAAGCCTCTGCTTCTTGCGGCACCTGCATAGTTATAAAGCTTTTTAGGTGTTCTGTGAGCGGAAACTATAGTCATTTCGTATTCAACACCGAATTCTTCAAGTATCATTGCCGCTTCTTGCATAACCGGCAGATCCGAATCGGAACCCATTATAATACCTACAGTTATCATATCATTCACCCTTTCCTGTTATATTTATATTGTTGTATGCCTTCAAGGCATTTTCTTCAGCTGTTTTAAGATCCTCGGCTACGGCGGTTATATGTCCCATTTTACGCTTGTTTTTGGAAACGCCTTTGCCGTATATGTGTACACTTACGCCCTCTTGGCTCAATGCTTCGTACAATCCCGATACTTGGGTTTTGCCCGTTATACCCTCACCTAAAAGGTTTACCATTACCGTAGGGGATACAAGCTTTGTAGAGCCTAAGGGCAGGCCTACGATAGCCCTTATGTGGTTTTCAAATTGGCTGGTCACACAGCCTTCTATGGTATAGTGGCCCGAGTTATGAGGGCGGGGAGCGATCTCGTTTACGAATATATCATCATTTTCCGTAACGAACAATTCCACGCAAAACATTCCTATACCTTCAAAAACTTTAAGAACATTTGCCGCAATATCCATAGCCTTCTTTGTGGCAGAGGGGGATATTTCCGCAGGTACCTTTGTTTTAAAAAGTATGCTGTCTTTATGCTCGTTATCTCCTACGGGATACACCGCTATATCTCCGTTTAAAGACCTACAGGCAAGTACAGAAGTCTCCATTTTGAAATTTACCAGCTTTTCAGCCATAAGGGGTATTTCACCTTCTCCAAGCTCCTTGTAGGAGTCGTAGGCGGCAGCTTCGTTTTTTACAAGACTGTTGCCCTTGCCGTCGTATCCACCCGTTCTTGCCTTTAGCATATAGGGGTAGCCGTATATTTTCCCTGCGCTTTTAATATCTTCAATGCCGTTTATGGGCATATAGTCGGGGCAGGGTATGTTATTTTGCGAAAGTACATTCTTTTGCGTAAGCTTATCCTGTATTATTTTAAGGGACTTTGCGGTGGGATAGACCTTAAAGCCCTTTTCCTCAAGTTTTAAAAGAGCATCTGCATTTATATGCTCAAACTCATAGGTGAGTACATCGGTTTTTGCGGCTATGAGGTTAAATGCCTCTTCATCGTCAAAATCAGCCACGATATGCTCATCGCAGATGCTGTGGGCGGGACAGTCCTCGGTAGGATCCAATACTACGGCATAAAAACCCATTTTTTTTGCCTCAAGGAGCATCATCTGCCCAAGCTGCCCTCCGCCTATAATACCTATTTTTTTGCTTAAAAAATCTGTTTCGGACAATGTTTATGCCTCCGACTCCTCTGTTGTGTCTTCCTCATCTTCGAGCATATCTTCATCAAGCATTTCAAGGAAGGCGTTACCTATAAATTCGAATTCCTCGTCATCCTCTATATTGGTAAGCTCCACATTTCCGCTCTCGTCTTCGTCGTAGATGTAGAAATATACCTCCTCGCTTTCAAGGGGCGTGAGAGCTATATATTCCTTGTCGTAGCCGTCTACCTCAAATATATCTATTACAAGGCACTTTATGACTTCATCGTTATCCGTTGTTATTTCTATTATATTTTCGTCGCAATTACAGTTTTCATCATGGTTAGGTACATCGCAACCCATATTTTTACCTCCAAAAAAATAATATATGCCTATTATATCATATTACTTTTGAATTTTAAAGTAAAAATTTAAAATCCGATTACAAAAAAAGCTCCCGTCGTAACGGGAGCCAATGTATGTGACATGATTCGAACACGCGACCTTCTGATCCGTAGTCAGACGCTCTATCCAGCTGAGCTACACATACATAAATCAACAAAGGGTATGATAGCATAATTTAAAAAAATTGTCAACACACCCTGTATTGTAATAAAAGGATAAGTGCATAGCTTGAAAGTTATGCAAGAAGAGCGTAACACCGATAAAATCCCCTGTTTTTGCATGTGAAAATTTATTTCAATGAAACTTTAGGGTACTTCTAAAAAGTGCTATTGAAGTAAAATTGAGATAGCTTGTTCGAGGACTAGGAAATGGCTCGAAGCCAATGTAGAGCATTGGTGAGAGACATTGACGACGTACTCGGGCAAGATAGCCAATTTTACAATTTATGACTTTTTAGAGGTTCCCTTATGCCTTTTACGATTAATATTTCTCTCAAAATCCCCGCTGTTTATCCAATCTGTTATAAAATACTGTTCAAGCATGGGTACACTGCAAGAATAAAAGCCTATTCTCTCCTCATACAGAGGCAAAAGTTTTTCGGGCAACAGCATATATCCCGCACGTAGGGAAGGGGCTATGGTTTTGGAGAATGTGTTTATGTATATAACATTTTCCTGTCCCGAAAGGGAAAAAAGGGTCTGGGGTGCGGTGCCTGTAAGGAGAAATTCCGAGGCATAGTCATCTTCTATTATAAAAGCCCCTCTCTCCCTTGCCCACCGCAGGTATTCAAGCCTTCTTTGAAGGGAGGCTGTTATCAAACTGGGGTAGCTGTGAAAGGGTGTTACGTGCAGTATCGAAGCCTCGCACTTTTTAAGTGCTTTAAGCTTGATACCCTCTTTATCCATATCAAGCATTTCACATTGGGCACCGTTTGCACCGTACACTTCCCTTATCTTTTCGTAGGAAGGGTTTTCAAGGGCTACCTTTCTGTTTGTGCCCAACATCTGTATACAAATGCCGTAAAGGTACTCCGCACCCGAACCTATAACCACCTGCCCGGGGGTGACTTTTATATTCCTACTTCTGAAAAGATAGTGGCATATAGCCTCCCTTAGCTCATAAGCACCGTTATTTGGAGACTTTAGCAATATTCTTTCCCCATAGTCCAACAAAACTTTTCTCATACGCTTTGATACGGCACTGAAGGGTATGTCGGTAAACTTAATGTCAAGGGGTGTTACTTCCTTTTCATTTATAATCTCTCCGAAGGAAGGGAAGCTTTTTGCCTTGCTGTATCTCACGTAACAACCGCTTCTTTCCCTCATTTCACAGTAGTCCTCATCACATAAAAGTGCATAGGCATGCTCTGCGGTAGCCACACTTACACCGCAGTCTTTTGCAAGGGCTCTTTTTGAGGGCAGTTTTGTCCCGTAAGGAAAGGCACCCTCTGTTATTTTATCCCTCAAAGCCATATACAACTGCATATAAGCAGGTATTTTGCCCTTTTTATCTATTGCCGTATACACTTTAACACTCCTCTATCTTCTCGCTTCCATAATACCCACAAAATACTTATACACCGTATCGTTATCCGTAAGTTCGGGATGAAAGGCAGCCGCTATCTGATTTTTCTGTCTTATGGCTACTATCCTGTTTTCATGCACCGACAGTATATCTACGCCCTTGCCCGCTTTTGTAACGTAGGGAGCACGTATAAAGGGCATTTCCACAAATACCCCGTTAAATTTATCCACGCATCTGAAACTTCCCGGCTGTCTGCCGTAGGCATTTCGCTTTACGGTAACATCCATAGTACCGAAACAGGAACTTTCGCCACCTTCAAGCTCTTTTGCAAGAAGTATCATGCCCGCACAGGTGGCAAGCACGGGAAGGCCCTCCGATATAAGCTTTTTAATAGGCTTAAAAAGGCCCAGCTCATGCAGGAGTTTTTTCATTACCGTGCTTTCTCCTCCGGGCAGTACAATGCCGTCAAAACTCCGTGAAATATCCGAAAGTTGTCGTATCTCAAAGGCATCTATACCGCAGGCTTTAAGCTTTGCCACATGCTCCGCAAAGGCCCCCTGCAGCGCCAAAACTCCCACTCTCATATCACTTGCCCCTCTCTGCCATTAAAAGCTGTATCTCCTGTTCGTTTATACCTACCATAGCCTCCCCAAGACCTGCGGAAAGCTGTGCTATAAGTTTGGCATCTTCATAGTTGGTAACAGCCTGTACTATAGCCGTCGCTCTTTTTGCGGGATCTCCCGACTTGAATATACCCGAGCCCACAAAAACGCCCTCTGCACCGAGTTGCATCATAAGTGCCGCATCCGCAGGTGTGGCAACACCGCCTGCCGCAAAATTCACCACGGGAAGTCTGCCCGTATCGTGCACCTGTTTTACAAGCTCGTAGGGTACCTGTAACTGTTTCGCCTCTTCAAAAAGCTCGTCCTCACGAAGGGAAACTATTTTGCGTATGTCGCTGTTCATTTTGCGCATGTGTCTTACAGCCTGAACAATATCCCCCGTTCCCGGCTCCCCCTTTGTTCTTATCATGGAGGCTCCTTCATTTATCCTTCTCAAAGCCTCTCCCAGATCTCTTGCACCGCATACAAAAGGCACACTAAACTTTCTCTTATCCACATGGTAAACATCATCCGCAGGAGAAAGCACCTCACTCTCGTCTATATAGTCTATTTCTATAGCCTCAAGTATCTGTGCCTCCGCAAAGTGGCCTATACGACACTTCGCCATAACCGGTATACTTACAGCCTCCTGTATGGAGCGTATCATCCCCGGGTCGCTCATTCTCGACACCCCACCCGCAGCACGAATATCCGCAGGTATACGCTCAAGCGCCATTACCGCACAAGCCCCCGCCTCCTGAGCTATCTTAGCCTGTTCCGGTGTGGTAACATCCATTATGACACCACCCTTAAGCATCTGTGCAAGTTCCTTGTTTAATTGATATCGTTCACTCATTTTCTTACTCCTTTTTGCTTTTTTTATGATGCTTGATTATATCAGTGCAAAAAGAAGTAATATATAATCAGTTTTGTATTGTTTTACCATACCAGTTTATACTACTTTTTTTCCCTTTCAAAGTCAATATTTACCGTTATTACAACAAATTATAACAGTCTATAAAAACATTTTATACTAAATGTTCATATTAACCTTTATATTTTTAAATGGCTACTTCCACCGGAACGACACGCGTCAGCACTTTTGCTACGCAAAAGTCAGGCTATCGCCTGCCCGCATCTATCTTTGCGGTGCATCGGTCGTTCCCTACAGATTGTACAATAGTTTTTTCTAAATCTAAAGTTTTCTGCGACAAATTAAAATAAACCCCCACCGCCTAAGAATTTGAGCGGTGGGGGTTTGGGTTATTTTTTAAGGGGAGCTCTAAAAAGTGCTATTGAAGTAAAATTGAGATAGCTTGTTCGAGGACTGGGAAATGGCTCGAAGCCAATGTAGAGCATTGGTAAGAGACATTGACGACGTACTCGGGCAAGATAGCCAATTTTACGATTT
>JAFSVK010000138.1 GCA_017444985.1 Bacillota bacterium | reverse complement strand
ATAGGGGAACTATGCCCTTTTTTGGTTGAAAGTAATTAAAACTTGACCGGGAATCAATATATGAGGGTTGTTTTAATTGTTAAAATATTTTCAAATAGCATAGGGGGTGTGAAAAATTGTGTTTTTTCACACCCCCTTTTTGGTGGGAGGAAATATGCGTTTATACAAGCTAAAAGAAAAATTGAGAGACTTTTTCTTTGATGAAAGAGTTATATTTACGGCTATGTGGATCGCAACGGGGTTGAGTGCGATAGCTCTTTTGTTAGCTGTACTTGCTTTAGTGAAATAACGCCACGAGAGATATGGCTATAGCATTATTCCGCATCCGCTGTCAACAAAATGTTTTGCCATATGCAAAATGATGTAAATAAAATGCTCGTTAACGTTGTGAACTCTTACCTCTTGTTCTGATCGTTGCTGTCAATAATAATATCTATATCACCCATAGTTCTCAGTTCGGGCGTTGGATATAAATTTTTTACAACAACACCTTTAAACAAAATATGTTTAATTTTGTTTACTTCCAAAATACTAACAACTTCGTTTGTTATATATTCCTGTTTGACGGAATACATGACGGTTGCGTTGAATATATTTTCGAGGTGAGGGACATCAACTCCATCGGGTACTATCTTGTTTTGTTTCAAAGTTGAGTACACGATAGCTTATAGACTGTTGATCTTTGCCAAGCGAAATATCTCTTTATAATCGGGAGTTTCAATATTTACAGAGGTTTCATTTACATAGGCATTAAGAATGTTCAAAAAGTTTTGTTTCTGCTTATCCATAATGCCCCTCTTTTATATCGTTATATTTTCCTAAAGCAACTCACTTTTGGTAAACACCTCAAAATGTAATTTTAATCAGATTTAAAAAACATTCTGACGGCATTGCCGACAGTACAAGCTCATAAAAGTTTCAATCTATCTATACAACTTCTTTTACATTCAATGGTTGAATGAATATTCAAGGTCTATATTCGACCACTTCAAAGCACACGTCTCACATATGCGAAGTCCTGTGAACATATCCAAAAATACAGCGAGAGAAATACTGTCTTCCTGTTTTAAAAGATGTTGTTGCAACTTTTTCTGATCGGTTGTATCCAAGTATTTCGGGCTCTTTTACCGTCAATTTTATAATTTTAAAATGTGCTATTTTATTGTTTATCCCGTATCTTTTTCTGCCCAAGCAGATATGGATTTGACGATAATGACCATCCCTTCTCTTGTAAATATTTCTACCTTATCTCAACATAAAGAGCATTCTTTTCCAATATAATTCTTGATGGTAATAAAAAACACCTAAATTATAGCCAATGAAAGGGATTTTCAGTGTTATTTGTTCATTTTGTACAGTTATGGGGACAAGAGTTAAAAAATTTTTAATTGTAAAATATAAAATAAATGCTTGTAAAAATCAGAAAAAAGGTTATACTTACAGAGATTTGTGCAAAAGTGAGTTACTTCAAGAAAAAAATATTGCTTTTATATGGGTGTAGAAGGATGAAGCGGCTACACCTTATTTTTTGCTTTTGTACTAAAAATTTATGGGGAGCTCTAAAAAGTGCTATTGAAGTAAAATTGAGATAGCTTGTTCGAGGACTAGGAAATGGCTCGAAGCCAATGTAGAGCATTGGTAAGAGACATTGACGACGTACTCGGGCAAGATAGCCAATTTTACGATTT
>JAFSVK010000137.1 GCA_017444985.1 Bacillota bacterium | reverse complement strand
AATCGTAAAATTGGCTATCTTGCCCGAGTACGTCGTCAATGTCTCTCACCAATGCTCTACATTGGCTTCGAGCCATTTCCTAGTCCTCGAACAAGCTATCTCAATTTTACTTCAATAGCACTTTTTAGAGGTACCCTTATATAAAAAGACTACTTAAGTATAAACCGAACAATTTTTAGTGCATTTTAAGGCGAATGCCAATATAAAAAACAGTTGACTTAAAGCTGTTTTAGTGCTATTATATCTAAGTGCTTTTTATCGGGGTATAGCGCAGGTTGGTAGCGCGCGGCGTTCGGGACGCCGAGGTCGCAGGTTCGAATCCTGTTGCCCCGATAATTTTGGAGCAAACATAAGGGCACCTCTAAAAAGTCATAAATCGTAAAATTGGCTATCTTGCCCGAGTATGTCGTCAATGTCTCTCACCAATGCTCTACATTGGCTTCGAGCCATTTCCTAGTTCTCGAACAAGCTATCTCAATTTTACTTCAATAGCACTTTTTAGAGGTACCCATAAAATATAAGGGCACCTCTAAAAAAAATAAAAATTTTTCTTGACAAACATATTTATATTTGCTATAATCTTTTTCGTTGACGGGGTGTAGCGTAGCTTGGTAGCGCGCAGCGTTAGGGACGCTGAGGTCGCAGGTTCAAATCCTGTCGCCCCGATTTGAGACCGCAATGTTTGCGGTCTTTATTTTTTACTTGTATTTATATATATTTTAGGTTATAATGTAGGGTGCAGTGTAGGTTAAAAATTACATGAGGTGAAAATATGAAGTGTCCTTTTTGCGGCGACCCTTCCACAAGAGTCATAGATTCCAGATCTTTTGAAGAAGATACGGTAGTGAGGAGAAGAAGGGCCTGTGATGCCTGTGACAAAAGATTTACTACCTTTGAAAGAGTAGATACCATACCCATATCCGTTATTAAGAATGACGGTACCTATGAGCCCTTTGACAGAAACAAAATATACAAAGGCATGATGAGAAGCTGCAACAAGAGGCCTGTTTCCTCCGAGCAGTTGGAAAAAGCCACCTCCGAAATAGAAAGCATACTTTCCGGAAGTATAGTAAAGGAAATATCAAGCAAGGAGATAGGCGAGCTTGTTATGTCAAAACTAAAGGATATCGATGAAATAGCCTATGTAAGATTTGCATCGGTATACAGGCAATTTAAGGATATAGACAGTTTTATGTCCGAACTGAGCAAACTTTTAAAAGAAAAAACAAACTAAAGGAGGACATTTATGTCGAAAATACTGAGATCGTGGCTTGTTGTTGTACTTATATTGGGCTTTGGCTACCTTATGATGGATCTTACTCAAAACACAGTACACTACAACAAGGACTTACTTTACTTTTTACTTTGTGACGGGGTTTTCATATTCGGCGCCTTCCTTTTGGTAATAGGTATAAAGGTGGGTCTTTTCGGTATTTGGGTATCGGCTGCCATGAACCTCTACTGGATAATGTACAAACAGGATAAACCTCTTTTGGACAGTATATTAAGCGGTATACACCGTTTTCTTCCCGCTCTCAGAAGCGATCCTACCATAGGAACATACAGTGTTTGTTTAGCCCTGCTTATAATAGTTATACCCCTTTTAACAACTATATGGGTACAAAACAACCAAAGTACCTTCAAATAATGAAATTACGGCTGTGAAAAAGCACATTTGTTTTTTTTCACAGCTTTTTTTGGGAGAAAATATGAATACACATTGGAAACTTTTTTACAACACAAAAGAAGAAAGAGAAGAAGCTCTTTCAAAATACAAGGAGAAAGTCGAGTATTTAAACTCCCTTTCAGAGGCTCTTTTTGAAAGCACAACAGAGTGGGAAAAGAAGGTAGAGACCTATTTAAACGAAAAGAACGCTTTGGAGGACCTTTCTGCAATAGGTATGGATACAAGGCTTGCCCTAAGCTGTGATAGTGAAAATGCGGAACTTAAAAAATTTTTATCAAGATATGAAGAGGAAGAGGCTAAAAAAAGCTTGCATGAAAGTCGCTTTTCCGCCTTCCTAAACCGTATAGAAGGCCTTGAAAACAAGCTATCTACTCCTGTTTTAAAAGCCCACAGATACTTCATTTTAAAAACTAAAGAAAACTTTTCCCACACCCTTTCGGAAAATGAAGAGAAACTACTGTCTCTCACAGAGACCTTTGCCTCAAATATGTGGGAAAAAATGTGGGAAGAACTAACCTCCAACCTTGAAGGGGAATACGAAGGAAAAAGCATAAACTTAAGCTCTTTGAGAGCCCTTGCCTACAACAAGGATAAAGACACGAGAAAATCCGCCTACGAGGCCGAACTTGAATCCTACAAAAAAATAGAAGTTCCCGCCTCCTACTGCTTAAACGCCATAAAAAAACAGGTAAGCAAGGTTTCAAAGCTTAGAGGCTATTCCTCTGTTCTCCACCTTACCTGTAAGGACTCTCGCATATCCCCCAAATGTCTTGATGCAATGTTTAGCACCTTGAACAAAAATATTGATGATATAAGAAAGTATTTTACCCTAAAAGCGCAGATGCTTGGATACGATAATGCCCTGCCCTTTTATGAACTTTTTGCCCCCGTAAGTAAAACTCCTCTTTCCTTTACATTGGAAGAGGCAAAAGATACGGTACTTGTCGCCTTTTATGCCTACAGCAAGAAGCTTGGCGACTTTGCGGAAAACAGCTTTAAAAATTCACACCTTGATCTCCTACCCCGAAAAGGAAAGGTAGGAGGCGGTTTTTGCGAAACCATCCACCTTTTTAAACAAAGCAGGATACTTATAAACTTTGAAGGAAGCTTTAACGATGTACTTACTATAGCCCATGAATTAGGCCACGCCTACCACAGCTATCTTTTAAAAGATGATACACCCTTAAACGCCGACTACCCCATGCCCATAGCCGAGACCGCATCAAACTTCTGTGAAGCCCTTGTTATAGACTACTGTTTAAAGGGAGCGGATAAAGAAAAAGGCAAGGAAGTTTTGGAAAACGAACTGCTTTCCGCCACACAATCCCTTGTGGATATATATTCGAGATTTATATTTGAAAAGAATGTCATAGAAGAAAGTGAAAAAGGTTTCCTTTCAAGCAAAGAACTCTCAAATATTATGGTAGAGGCTCAAAAAACCACCTACGGCAGTGCCCTTTCAAGCTACCATGAGTATATGTGGATATGTAAACCCCACTACTACGATGCAAAGTACAACTACTACAACTTCCCCTATGCTTTCGGCTACCTGCTCTCAAGAGTGCTTTTTGCAAAATATAAAGAGGATAAAGCTGCCTTTTTACCTCTCTACGATAATATATTTTCCCTTACGGGCACAAATGATATTAAAGATGTACTGTATATAGCAAATATAGATATAGAAAAAGAATATTTTTGGCAAAAAGGTATAGATGAGATACTTTTAAATATAAAAAGATTAAGAGAAACCCTCTAAAACAGCGGAACGCACATATCAGCACTTGCTTAAGCAAAAGTCGGGCTACCACCTGCCTGTATCTATCTTTGCGATGCACGGGTCATTCCCTACGTTAAACAACTTGCTATCAATAACAACACAGCCCCTACAACATAAAGCCCACTCCAAGGTGTTTTCAGGAACTTATCAGCAATTTGGTATAGAAAAGGGGCAAGACGTTTATTTGCTTGCCCCAAAAAATCAGCTGTTTAGTATTGCAATCACATCAAGCATATCCACCTTATCGTCGCCGTTCATTTTAGCCATTTCAAGCTGTCCGCTTGTAAGTTCTTTTGTACCGTTTATGTATTTCAATACAAGTGCGGCATCCGCTTTATTTACAACTCCGTCGGCATTTACATCCCCTTTGTCTGCCCACATTGCATAGAGCCATATATTATGCATTGAGAGTTATATTATCTCCCACATCGTGCATCCCACCTTTTTTGCTGTTCAAAGCCCAGCCGACAAAATATTTGCCTGTGGGAGATGAAAATGGTAATTCTTTAGATAAAAATGGCAAAATAGTGAATAGAAAATCACCAGATACACATATATCTTTAGAATAAAGGAGGTGATTATAATTAATTTTAACGACTATATACAAAAATTAGAAACTTATTGTTATTGGGATGCAAGAATAGTTGATATTTCAATTGCGACTTTTTTTAATAATATTGATATGTATTTAGAATTAAATGATAATGAATATCTTCAACTATCATTTATACAATGTTATAATATTAAGTTTGAACATTATTTTGAATATCAAAAAAATATTGACTATTGCAAATTAAAAAAGCAACAAATACCTTATTTTATACAAAATATAGAAGGAGAGGATTTAAATATTTATGATTATATAAAATATCATATTAAAATAGATATGTTCCCGGGAGTATTGGAATTATATTGCAATAGCTTAAATGTTAAGAAAGTTAGTGGGTTTGTTTTAGGTATAGAATAAAGTCCAAAATTTATGCATTTCATAAAAAAAGACTCTCAAGGACTGATATGTACCCTTATAATAGTATGAATTTCTTGTAAATATAAAAAGCACCCCGAAGGATGCTTTTTTGTTTTATTGGTTTTCTATAGGGAAGAAGTATTTTAAATTAAGAGCTTTTTGTATAATGTGTGCACAATCGGCAGATGTGATCGTACCGTCTCCGTTCACATCTATATACTTGAAGCTGTTAGCTACTTCTTTTTCAAGGGTGGTATCTACATTTTTAAGAACCTTTTGTAAAAGCTGAGCGGAATCGTCTGCATCTACAATACCGTTGTGGTTGGCATCGCCGTAAACGGGAGGTGCAACGGGGTCAGCTGCTGTAGTAGCCTCGGTTGTTGCCTCGGTGGTAGCCTCTGTAGTTGCTTCTGTAGTTGCTTCCGTTGTAGCCACTGTGGTAGCTTCCGTTGATTCCTTAGTAGTAGCCTCTGTGGTAGCTTCCGTTGATTCCTTAGTAGTAGCCTCTGTGGTAGCTTCCGTTGATTCCTTAGTAGTAGCCTCTGTGGTTTCCTTAGTGGTAACTTCCGTAGTGGTCTCCGTGGTAGTCTCGGTGGTAGCTTCCGTAGTGGTCTCTGTGGTCTCCTTTGTTGTAGCCTCGGTAGTGGTGGTTTGTGAGCCTATAAGCACTTCACATCCACTTGTTTTACAAGCTATGGTACCGCTGGTTTTTGCCTGCTGTGCATTAAATAGCATATCAACATCTACCGAAAATACGGCACTCTTTGCTGTTGTACCGTCTTTTACCTTAAAATTAAGCTGCCATAATATATCGGGGTCTACGGTATCATCTTCACTTGATGCCGCAGCAAGTCTTACATAGTTACCGTAATCGTTTACAGACACGGAAAATGCCGAACCTCTGTAATTCTTAGCCACATACTCCACAGCGTTGGGATCGTAGTTTACATTCATCTGAAAACCTGCTATACCCGGGTTATCGGTTATATTGATATCCACCGCAAAGGTATCCCCTATCTCCACCTGCGTAGCCGAAGGTGAAAGGCTTATAGTGGGATCTCCCGCCGCCGATACACTTGAAAAGGCAAAGGTAGTTGCCAATACAGCTACAGAAAGTAAAGAGCTTAATACTCTCTTTAAACCTAACTTTTTCATTTTTTCCTCCTTAAAATTTGAAAAATATACTTTTTCATATTGTGTCGAAAAAAGAGTCGTCTTCTTTCTTCATATATCTACATATTACTATAAAATTATAATATTTTCAAGTTTTTTAAAAATATTATATAAATTTTTATGAAAGTCGCACCTGTTTATGATCCTCCGTAAACATTTCATACTCCGAGCATACCGTTAAAACATAGCCTTCTATGTTATAACGAGTAAAATAAAGAGCATCCGAATTATATCCTTCACAGTAGGCTCTTACCCTTCCCGCCATATCCACACTTATGCCCTTTGGTTCAAGGGCAAGTCCCGTGCCGAAATATTTCATGGCACTTTCTTTTACCGTCCATAAAAATGTAAAACCCTCGTCGGGATCTGCATAGTTTTTTCTAATGCAGTCTATCTCTTCTTTATGAAAAACGAAATTTATAAGCCCTTCTTCAAATATATGTACCTTTTCTGTATCCACCCCCACTACTCTGTCCGAAACGGCACAAACAGCCATATTTTCAGAATGAGAAATATTGAAGTGTAATTTTTTGTCTTTTAAATAGGGTTTTCCGTTTTTGCCGCAGAGAATATCTCTATCCTCCACATTGTGCTCATCTAAAGCTTTTTTAAGCAATATACCCGCGGCAAGGGATAGTCTTTTGTCTTTTTCGAACATAAAAAAATCTGTTTTTTCCCTGCGATATAAAGGCATTTTATCATACCAATATTCATATATATACTTATCTTTTAATTCTTCCGTGTTAAGAACATAAAGGGTGTTTTTCATTTTATTCCTCCGAAAAGGTATGTTTTTTGTGATTATAGCAAAGTATAATAAAAATGTCACTATATTTTATCAAAACTATAGACTAAAATAAATGAATGTGATAAAATATAAGGATAATACAATAAGGGGACCTCTAAAAAGTGCTATTGAAGTAAAATTGAGATATCTTGTTCGAGGACTAGGAAATGGCTCGAAGCCAATGTAGAGCATTGGTGAGAGACATTGACGACTAACCTTTGCAAGATAGCCAATTTTACGATTT
>JAFSVK010000136.1 GCA_017444985.1 Bacillota bacterium | reverse complement strand
TCGTGTCACCGTACCCACATACGACATCACCGTACCGTTGCTTAGATTGCCGGGTCTCAATTCTTCCTCAACCCACATATCGAGCAAATCCCCGACGGTGATGTTTTCGGACTTGGCTACGAATTTCTTTTCCTCGTAGTCATCCATCGCCTTGCGGAGCATCGCTTCGGTTTCGCTTTTGCTCTTCGTGCCGACAAATTCACGCTGTACCAAGTTGCCGCTTTCATTTTCCACATAGAAGCGGTAGTACCACTTTTTACCTTTCTTTCTTACAGAGCCTTTTGCCATTGATATGTTTTCTCCTTTCTATCCGTGGCAATCGGTGCTGTGATATATGTTGTGCGCAAAATTGTAATTATAAAACAGTTTGTAAATAGTCAATAGCATAATGCAATGATGTTGGTATTGTTATATCTTTCCTTTTATATGTTATAAAGCACATAAATAAATGAAAAATAAAAGTAAATATCAGTTGTGGTAATGCTTTTATAATATATGTTAATGAAACATTATTATTCACATATATTTGAAAAGGTAAATGAGTTAGCGAAAACATTAACGCTCCTATTAAAAATACCAGATATTTATTGCATTTTAATCCAAATAAATAGTTTTGTATAAATCCTCTAAATAATATTTCTTCTAATAGTGATATATAAAATAGGTAATACAAACTATCTTTAACAAGTCTTAATATTGGGTATTTTCCAACAATAATACTTATAATAAAGGCTATGGCAATAATCGCAAAAGATATCATAAGATTCGCTTTTAACTTTTCTTTTGTAAATCCTAAATTGATAACATTTTTATCTTTTATTATTACAATAAAAATTCCAATACCAGAGATAGTCCAATAAATAATATTATAATAATTTATTCCTTTCTTATATAATATTCCCATTTGTAGTAACCCAATCATATATACTAGCCAATAAGTAATTGCAATTAAGAAATAAATTTTACTTTTTTCTTTATACATATTAACTTCTCACTTTCAAATTGATGATGATTGAATTGTTAAGGTGCCACGGAATTTTGTTTATCGAGCAGCTTCTGTTCGGCTTGCTCAACTATTCCGAAGAGTTCGGGCATTGACGTTTTTGTCCTGCCCTCGTCGTATAAGTGAAGTATGCCGTCGAGATATTTTTTGATATCGTCAACAGGCATTTGCATTTCTTTTTGATAAACCTGCTCCGTGATAGAGCCGATATTGATAGCGTATTTTCTGATTGACTCCTTCAAGCCTTCGTCTACCGCAACCTGATTGACCTTATCCATTGAAAGGGCAAAGTATTTCGTCAGGATAGCGTAGAGGTCGATAATCTGACCGAGGAAGGTTGTCAGCATTTCCTGTCTCGGTTCACCGTCAACAGCGGAAGTCACTGTTTCCAGATATGCCTTGACGTGCTTTTCCAAAGACATCTGACACACGGTATAGTTGCTGTACTCCTTTTCGTCGGAAAGCCCTGTCAGCCATTCGGGAGTTGTCAGCAGCGCCTGTGCCAGACCGTTGATAATCATTGTACGCTTCGGATCAACGCCGTCTGCTTCATAACGCTGAATGGTCGATTTGTTGACGCTGACGCGTCTGCCCAGCTCAGGCATTGACAGATTTAACTCCGTTCGGCGTTCCTTAATGCGTTCGCCGACCTGTTTTGGAGTGAATGGTTTATTGTTTTTCACGATACTCATCTCCTCTTGACTACTATTATAGCATAAACATATTTATTTTGCAACCTATTTTTCATATGTTCTTAAAAATATTTTAAGAACAGTTGCAATATGAGTTGACAAACGATATTGTTTTAAGTAT
>JAFSVK010000135.1 GCA_017444985.1 Bacillota bacterium | reverse complement strand
TAGAGGAATAATGAGAGAGCCGCCGCACACTTTGGCACTTTTGTCAAGTGCTTTTTTGAAATTTTAATATTTTTTACATAAAAAAAGTTTTAGACCCTTTTGGAATCTAAAACTTAAATTCTTAACTTAATGACATTGATTGGGTAACACGCCCCGGGTACGGTGGAGAAAACGGAGTAAGAGTAAATTTTGTGGGCAACTACTATAAGCCGGGGCCTTCCTCAAAAAGAAAAGATCAATTTTATTTAGGATATGCAGGTACAAACTATACCACGGTAGTATATGCCGAGGATAACATTATGGAGGGCAATAATAATGCTGTCTTTTCAAATGTTATTTCCCTTGATACCATGGGTAGCAGTGCTCAATTAGGGAATGTTACCACAAAGCCAAATGATCAATATTTAAACGATTATCCTATACAAACCGTATCCGCTTCGGATGCTTACACTGAGGTTTTGGATGATGTGGGGGATAATATTTACATTGACTCTATAGACAGTGCCATTTTGGATAGTGTAAAAAACGGCACTGCATTTAAAGGCTCAAAAAATGATATAGGGTTGATAGACTCACAAAATGATGTGGGAGGCTGGGTATATTTGGAAGGTGCAAAAAAAGTTGATACCGATGCTGATAGTATCCCGGATGAGTGGGAGGAAAATAATGGGTTAAATAAAAACGATCCTAATGATGCGGTTGAGATATCGAACACGGGATATACCAATATAGAAAATTATGCCAATTCATTGGTCAAAAAAGGAGCATACGAAGCTACAGACACAGCAGAGCTCAGAAAAGCCATATTTAAAGCCGAGAATCTTCCTTACAATTACTATTATGAAAAAGATATAGAGAGGGTAGAAAGTGAGCTTGTAAAGGCAAAGCAAACACTCAATGCTTCGCAAGACGCAATAGATAAAGAGACGGAAACTTTAAATGCCTTGTTGTCCTCCTTGGAATACAGATATAAACCCATGCTTGAGGATTATATTGCGGATATTGAAAATACGGATTCTACAAAGTACAGTGCCACCGAGTGGGAAAAGCTTACCGAACGCATATCTCAAATAAAAGCGGATTTTTCGGGAGAGGAGAACAATGCTCTTTTTAAGAGTGAGTATGAAGAACTGAAAAATATGTTTGAGAGCATGAGTAACAAATATTCCGAAATATATGCTCTTGTAGAAGAGTTTAAAGGTTACGATCCCTCTGCCTATACTCAAGCAAGCTATTCCAAGGCTATGTCCGAGGTGGAGCAACTTGCAAATGATGTGCCCGATGGAATGAGCGATGAGCAAGTTAACAGCTACCTTCAAAGAATACGTGAAGCTTTCTACAGCAATGTCATAATAATACAATATGGAAAGATAGATGAAGCTCTGGCTGTTGTTGACAAAACCTGGGATGAAGAGTATTTAAGTGAGACGGATAAAAACGCTATTGAGGATATTACATCTCAACTTAATGATGCTAAGGGGCAGCTTTTTGACGACAATCAGACCATACATGATCTTTTTAACAAAACTATAGATGTTATAAATAATATAGATATAAGTGAACTTTGCAACTATCTATACCGTTCCGATTTTGAGAATGAGCAGATATATGATGTTGACGGCAAGAAACTCACATATCGTAAAATAAGTGATTCTCAGATGGGTATAAAGACTACTACGAGAAGAGCACTCACTTTTGATATTGCAAAGGGAAATAATGATAATGTTTACTATGGTGCAAGATTTTATCCCGGCAGCAATGGTAGTGAATTAGGTTTATTACTTGGAGATAAGTATGTTGTAAACTTAGGTGAAAGTACATTATCTTTAAGGGATAGGGATAACTACCGAAACGGTACAACTGTTTACACAAATATTAACAAATATGTACAAGATACCTATCAAGATTATATACTAAACTACAACAGTACAAACCATATTGTTACGGCGTATGTCAATAATATAAAATATGAGCTGAGTGTTCCCGAGGATGTGGGAGAGATAACGGGCTTCGGTTTCTATTCGCCAAACTATTTCAGCTCCGATGTAAACAGCTTTTTAACGGCAGAAATAACGGATGTATATATATTCTCCTTGGGAGAGAACGACAGTATAGTGTACGGAGATGTTAACTTTGACGGACAGGTGGATTCAAAAGATGCTTCTATCGTTTTAAGACATTCCAGCGGGGAGGCACAGCTTAGCGGCAAGGAATTTCTTGCGGGAGATGTAAATAAAGACAACTCCGTAGATTCAAAGGATGCATCGTTAATACTTCAATATACCTCGGGTTCAATATCGGGATTTTAAAGAGTAGGGGGTGTGGCATATCACACCCCCTAAGTTTATGCAGTATATTGGCGCTGAAAGATATGATTTGACAGGAATCGCCATTTCTATACTAATTCTCTGCAGAAATCTTTATATATACATAAGGAGTATAAGGGAACCTCTAAAAACTCATAAATTGTAAAATTGGCTATCTTGCAAAGGTTAGTCGTCAATGTCTCTCACCAATGCTCTACATTGGCTTCGAGCCATTTCCCAGTCCTCGAACAAGATATCTCAATTTTACTTCAGTAGCACTTTTTAGAGGTCCCC
>JAFSVK010000134.1 GCA_017444985.1 Bacillota bacterium | reverse complement strand
ATAAATCGTAAAATTGGCTATCTTGCCCGAGTACGTCGTCAATGTCTCTCACCAATGCTCTACATTGGCTTCGAGCCATTTCCTAGTCCTCGAACAAGATATCTCAATTTTACTTCAATAGCACTTTTTAGAGCTCCCCTTTAGCTGACGGAGAGGTTCCGCCACAAAAACAAATTAGTAATTATCGAACCTAATGCCGGAAAATCAATTTTTTCGCGTGAGCTAAAAATTGATTTGATTCGATAAATTATCTATTATAAACTCTCTATCTCTTCAAAAAGAGCTTCAAGAAGTTCTTCTTCTTTTACTTTTTTTATTATCTCGCCTTTTTTGAATATAAGCCCGTAACCCTTGCCCCCTGCAATGCCTATGTCTGCTTCTTTTGCCTCTCCGGGGCCGTTTACGGCGCAGCCCATAATAGCTACCTTTATATTTTTGTTTACGTCCTCAAGCCTTTTTTCTACTTTATTCGCAAGGTCTATAAGGTCTATCTGTGTTCTGCCACAGGTAGGACAGGATACAAAGCTTACGCCGAAATGCCTTAACTCCAAGGATTTTAATATCTGTTTGGCTACTCTTACCTCTTCCACAGGGTCTCCGGTAAGAGATACTCTTATGGTATCTCCTATGCCCATAGAAAGTATAGTACCTATACCCACTGCAGATTTTACGGTACCCGAAAACAATGTTCCCGCCTCCGTAATGCCAAGATGCAAAGGATAATCCACACTTTCCGAAAGTTTACCGTAGGTCTCCACGGAAAAAGGAACATTGGACGCCTTTATAGATATGACCGTATCGTAAAAATCGTATTTTTCAAGTATTTTTACGTGTCTTAAAGCACTTTCAACAAGACCCTGTGCCGTGACCGACCCGTACTTTTCAAGTATGTCTTTTTCAAGTGAGCCTGAATTTACACCTATCCTTATGGGAATATGTCTTTGTTTTGCCTTATCCACAACAGCCTTTATTCTATCTTCGGAGCCGATATTTCCGGGATTTATTCTCAGTTTATCAACTCCGTTTTCCATAGCTTCAAGAGCAAGCCTGTAATCAAAATGGATATCAGCCACCAAGGGTATATTTATACTTTTTTTGATCTGCTTTATAGCGGATGCAGCCTCCATATCGGGCACTGCCACCCTTATTATTTCACAGCCCTCTTCTTCCAACCTTTTTATTTGTTCCACAGTCTTTTTTACATCGGCTGTGGGTGTATTGCACATGGACTGTATGGCTATGGGATTATCTCCTCCCACTGCAACACCGCCTATATTAACGACCCTTGTTTTTCTTCTCTCCATACCCATATCTCCTTTTTACAGATACTTCATAACATCCATGACCGCTATTACTATTCCCAGCCCCATAAGTAAAACAAAGCCCGCAATATGTATAGCGTTTTCCACTTTTTCGGGAAGTTCCCTTCCCGCACACATCTCCACCAAATATATTATGATCCTTCCACCGTCAAGAGCAGGCAAAGGCAAAAGATTTATAATTCCCAAGCTTACACTTATAAGTCCCGCAAATTCCAGCATTATTACAATAGTTGCGCCTACATTTATACTTACGGTGTTTTTATAGGCGTTGTCCACAACACCCACCATACCGATAGGACCCGAGAGCTGATTGAAAGGTACCTTACCCGTAAACATACCCCCTACTGCGGAGAATGTCAATTTAATATAGGAGAACATATTTTTTGTACCGTAATACATACACTCAAATATATTTGCTTTGGGTGTGTTTTCATAGTTAAAGCCCATAATATTTATGAGAGGAGCCTTACTTTCAAGTACAACACCTACAAGATATTCTCCGTCTTCTTCATAGGGAGTAACGGTAAAATCCAATTTTTGACCTTGTCTTTTTACGGTGATGTCAGCCTTTTGACCCTTTCCCGCAGTTATGTAGTATTTAAATTCATCTATGGAAGATACATTGTGACCGTCTACCGCCACTATAGTATCTCCCGCCTGTATACCCGCTTTGCGGGCGGCTTTTTTTGACTCTGAAATTTTAAGGGATGAAAAACCCAAAAATGCAGTAACGATTGTTATTATGATTATGGCAAGTACAAAATTCATAAAAGGTCCCGCCACAGCTATAAGTGTCCTTTTCCAAAGAGCCGCATCATTATAGCCTATATACTTTGACTCTTTATCTTCGATATTATCGGTCATTTTACAGTAGCCGCCTACAGGCAGCCATCTTAAAGTGTACTCCGTGCCATGCCATTTTTTCCCTACTATCTTAGGCCCCATACCGCAGGCAAATTCTTCCACATTTACTTTAAAAAGCTTAGCTACTATAAAATGTCCCCATTCATGTATAACTACCACTATAGATAGTATTATAAGTGTTAATATTATTGAGATCACGACCGACATTTTCTCACCTCTTCAAAAGCATATTCCCTTGCTTTTTCATCTGTTTTGAGTACATCTTCCAAAGTGTAATTTTCTATAGCTTTGTGAGCTTTCATGGTGTTTTCTATAATTTCGGGTATCTGTAAAAACTTTATCTTCCCGTCCAAAAACGCCGAAACCGCCGATTCGTTTGCCGCATTCATACAAGCGGGCATGGTACCGCCCTCTTCTATAGCCCTGTAGGCAAGGGAAAGGCACTTGAATTTTTCCGTATTGGGCCTTTCAAAGACAAGCCCCGAGGCTTTAAAAATATCCAATTTTTCAAAACCCGTGTTTACCCTTTTGGGATATGTTAAAGCATACTGTATGGGAAGCTTCATATCGGGAGTGCCAAGCTGAGCCATAACCGCTCCATCTTCGTACTCAACCATGGAATGAACGATACTTTGAGGATGTACCACAACTATAATATCTTCATACTTTACATCGAAAAGCCACTTAGCCTCTATAACTTCAAGTCCTTTATTCATAAGTGTGGCTGAGTCTATGGTTATTTTCTTTCCCATAGACCAATTGGGATGCTTTAGTGCATCCTCCACCGTAACATTTTCAAGATCTTCTCTGTTCCTGAAGGGTCCACCCGAGGCTGTAAGAAGAATATGCCTTATTTTATTTTCCTTATTACCCTGTAAACACTGAAATATCGCCGAATGTTCACTGTCCACGGGGTACATATTTACATTTTTTTCCTTTACGAGTTCCATCACAAGCTTGCCACAGCTTACCAAAGTCTCCTTGTTGGCAAGAGCAATATCTTTGCCACATTTTATAGCCTCTACCGTAGGCACAAGACCGATGTTTCCCACAACAGAATTTACCAAAGTATCGCTTTTTTCATAGGCAGATACACGGCTAAGCTCCTCTTTTCCCGCAAAAACTTTTATACTAAGGTCTTTTGTATTCTCCTTAAACTCCTTAGCTTTTTCTTCATCGGCTATACAAACTACCTCGGGTAAAAACTCTCTTACCTGTTTTTCAAACAAATCTATATTTTTGTTTGTACTCATTGCCCTTACTTTTATATTACCGAGCTTTCTTACAACATCAAGGGTTTGAGTACCTATAGAGCCTGTAGAGCCTAAAATGGATATATTTTCTGCCATAATTTTCTCCTAATTGAAAGTAGTGGCTATCGGGGACCTCTAAAAAATCATAAATCGTAAAATTGGCTATCTT
Organism: Bacillota bacterium; assembly: GCA_017444985.1. Classification (GTDB taxonomy): domain Bacteria; phylum Bacillota; class Clostridia; order Lachnospirales; family CAG-274; genus UBA3680. Next base: position 21,688 of record JAFSVK010000134.1, on the reverse strand, counting down.
GCCCGAGTACGTCGTCAATATCTCTCACCAATGCTCTACATTGGCTTCGAGCCATTTCCCGGTTCTCGAACAAGCTATCTCAATTTTACTTCAATAGCACTTTTTAGAGCTCCCCTACTATCCCGCTACCCTCCATAATTTTTAAAACCATAAATATTATGGGTGCCGTAAATATTACGGAATCAAATCTGTCAAGTACACCACCATGACCGGGCATGATATTGCCATAGTCTTTAATATTGACCTTTCTTTTTACGGTGGAAGCAGCCAGATCGCCAAGTTGTGCAAACACGGAACCTATGGCACCTACAGCAAAAAAGAAGGGTATCATTGCGGTCAAGGGTTTAAACTTTCCCGATATTATACAAAAGAGTACAGAAAGAACACCTGCGGATATAACACCGCCTGTAGCGCCTTCTACCGTCTTTTTAGGACTAAGCTTTGGTGCAAGCTTATGTTTACCAAAGGCTCTGCCCGAAAAGTAGGCTCCCGTATCACTTCCAAATGCACATATAAAAGGCATCCATACCAAAACATAGTACTTTACCCTAAGCATATATATACAAGAAAGTGTAAGACCTACATACATAAATGAAAACACACTTACACATACATCCGCAACACTCGTTCTTTTATGGAATATGACCATATAAGAAAGTATGAGAAGTGTATACAACATAATATATATAAGAAGAATATCCGTATTTACATTCTTATTTATAAAACTGTCCATAAAAAAGGCATATACTATTTCCGTAATGACCGCAAAAAAATGTATGGGCTTTATTTTTCCCGATACGGCTTTGCAAAGTTCAAGTATACCTATGGCAGACAGAACACAAACGGCAACCTTCAGCCATACGCCTCCCATAATAACAAAAAAAAGCAAAAGCGGCAGTGCCACTGCGGCACTTATGATCCTAACTATCATTTTGAATTTCTTCCTCCGAATCTTCTGTCTTTACCTTGATACCAAGCTATAGCCTCTTTAAGGGTATCAATGTTAAAATCGGGCCAGAGAACATCCGTAAAGTAATACTCCGAATATGCCCCCTGCCAAAGTAGGAAATTACTTGTTCTCCACTCTCCGCTTGTTCTTATTATAAGCTCGGGGTCGGGAAGAAATGAGGTATCAAGATAAGAAGATATAAGCTGTTCCGTAATATCCTCGGGATGTATAACTTCCTTCCTGCAATCTTTGGCTATTTGTGTAAGCGCTCTTCTTATCTCATCTCTTCCGCCGTAGTTCATGGCAATGGTAAGTGTTATACCCGTTCTTGTTTTGGAAACTTCTTTCATTCTTGCAATATCCGCCTGTAGCTCGGGCGAAAGAGCGGACAGATCTCCGATAGAGCGTATACGAAGAGAAAGGGATTCCATCTCATCAAAGTACTTATTTATATACTCTCTTAAAAGACCCATAATGCCCTTTATCTCATCTTCGGATCTTTTCCAATTCTCCGTTGAAAAAGCGTAAACCGTTATATATTTTACGCCCAGCCCCGATGCATCTTTTAAAAGCTTGTCAAGAGCTTGCGCTCCCGCTCTGTGCCCCATAACTCTCGGCAGCATCCTCTTCTTTGCCCATCTGCCGTTTCCGTCCATGATTATACCTATGTGTTGAGGTATTTCGTTTTTCATAGAAACCTCCCTAATATTCTTTCAAATCAACATATTTAACCAAGCTACATTATAGCAAAACAGCAAAAAAAGTCAATAGATATGATTTTTATCCATTTTATTGATATGATTTTTATCCATTTTATTAAAAAAAAGTTTTTAAAAATTGGTAGAATTATATTTTTAATACGATTTTGTGAAAGAAATTATGTGGTTGGGGGCGAGTAGAAACGCCGAAAACGGCTTAAATAGTAACCTTATGGGAATTTTATAAAGAATTTGGGTTGTGAAAAAAATTGAAATATAAAAATAAAATTGGTAAAAATCAACATTAATATAACAGGCATCCAATGTCATTAAATTTATCTCTAATAAACGTCTTCTGACAACTTCATAACCATAAAACGAAACATATCCGCACCCATTATTTTTACACCTGTGTTATCGGCGGCAATTTCAAGTTCCTTTATTTCTGTTTCAGATAAATACACCTTTGCGGCCTCAAAAAGCTGTTCAACTTGATAGGGTTTTCGGCAGCCGCACACGGGTACTATACCTTTTGATGAACAAAAGGCTATCGCCGTCTGCTGTGCGGTAATGTTATATATTTTCCCTATATGTTCTAATTTATCATAAAGGGGAGCGAGTTTTTTCCTTTTACCGTTATAAAGTGTCTTTAAAGCCGAAGAATTATCCTGTTTTTTCGGCGGAACGAGCAGTCCTTCTTCAAGCACTGCCCACGCCCAAAACTCAACATTGTTTTCCCTGCACCAAGAGAACAGTCCGTTTTGCTCCCACTCCCGTGCAAGCAGGCTGTAATGGTTTTGTACACCGAAAAGAGGAATATTAGCATTATGCAAAACAGTATTTGCGCGTTTGGCTTCGTCAATATTGACATTTGAAATGCCGATATTATGGATTTTTCCTTCTCTGTACAGTTCTGCCATTTCCGTCAAATTTTCTTCGATATATAACGGCAGATGCAGCCAATACACCTCGGCATAGCTGCGCCTTGTATCAAGCAAAGTTTTTTCGAGCTCAGCCCGCACCTGTCCGCGTTTATACTTCTTCGGTGATGTGGATTTAGCCGAGAGTTCTATTTCTTTAGAGCAAAGCTCGCCTATTATTTTTTGACTTTTCCCAAAGCCGTAATTTGCCGCCGTATCAAATATAAACATTTTATTTTTTAAGGCAGTATCTATTGCGGCTTTCAAGGTTTCTTTGTCAACGCTGCTGCCCCGAAGCAGTTTCTCGTAAATAGCTCCGCCCCATGAATTTGTACCTATTACCGCATACATTTTCTCATCTCCGTTTTTACCACTTGAACACTGCAAGCCTGTTATTGAAATTTTTGCCGATGATTGCAAATATCTTTCCCCTTATGGAATATTTTTTCATTTCGTCATTATAGCTTTGCTCCGACACAACGCTCATACGAGGTTCAAGAGAGAGATATTCCTCTGCGCTGTTTGTTCCCCAGCCGAAGCTTGCGTTTGTATATTTTACAGCATCGTGATGTTTGCTACCGTATTTTTCAAGCAACGGCGAATGAAGCTCCGCAAGCAGATAGCCGTGTTCAAAACTGCTGCAGAGCATATTTAAACAAGTCTTGACCTGATCCTTTTGGAAATATTCAAGCACGCCCTCCATTACAACTATCGTCATATCAAGCTTTGGCAAAGCTTTTGTCCATTCCCCGTCAAGTGCGCTGCCACCAAGCATTTTACAGCGTTCTTTGTCCTCATAGACCTTTCTTCTTTTTCCTATCTGGTCGGGTAAGTCTACATCAAACCAGGTTATTTTTCCGTTATCCACCTGTGAAAATTTGTCATCAAAGCCACAGCCAAGGTTTATGCAAAGTGCATCGGGATATTTTTTGATAAGCTCGTTTAATTTATCGCGGAACATTATCGTCCTTGCAACAACACCCTCGTGTGAAAAAAACGGATCATATTTGCTGACATCCACACCGAGTGCATCTATTATCTCCTTTGCCTTTTTATCGATTATGCGCGGTGTTTCTCTTGCGGTCTCGCTTGCTTTTATCGCAAGAGGAATAAGCGCGGTCTCTTCTATATCTCCAAATGTTAAATTCATAGTAATTGTCCTTTCTTATTTGAGTTTGTCTACGCTAACTATATTACCACAAATATAAAAATAAATCAAAGTATATTGACATAAAAAGAGTAATGTTGTACAATTTTGTTAGATATAACTAACCAAAGGAGCAATCATAATGAAACTTTTGGTATTCGGCGCAGGAGTAATCGGCAGCTATCTTTCTCATATACTTTGTAAAAACAATGATGTTACCTTGCTTGCAAGAGGAGAAAGAAAACAGGAACTTGAACAAAACGGACTTGTGATAAGACATCATCTTCAAAGACGTACTACAACGGATAAGCCCGTAATTACCGATAACATAAGCGGAAAATATGATGCCGCTTTTGTTGTTATGCCGTATGATAATATCCGTATTGTTACAGGGCAAATAGCGGAACTTGATACGCAGCTTGTGATATGTGTCGGAAATAATCCCGAAGCCAAAAAAATGCAGAATGAAATTTTATCAAACTCCCATAATAAAAAAGAAGTTTTATTCGGTTTTCAGGCTACTGCGGGCAAAAGAGAAAACGGCATACTTATTTGTGAGCGTGCAGGCATCGGCGGTATGGATATAGGTGCGTTACATTCACTGCCCTCCGACAACGCAAAAAATATACTTGAAGAAATTTTCAAAGAAACGGGATATAGACTTAACTACCAGTACAATATGCAGGCGTATTTATACTGTCATTTGGCGGCGATACTTCCGATAGCATATCTCTCATATATCTGTGACGGAAATTTAAGAAAAAGCACATCTAAACAACGTGCAATGATACAGAAAGCTTCCGCAGAAGGTTATAATATGCTACTTTCACTCGGTTATCCGATTTTGCCCGCAGGTGACGATAAATATTTTCGCCCCGGAATAAAGGGAAGTTTGATGAAATTTCTATATTTTGTTATGGCAAAAACGGTCATGGGCGATCTGGTCGCCTGCGAACACTGCCGAAACTCCGTTTCCGAAATGGAACTGCTTGATATTGGATTTCAAAAGCTGATAGATAACAGTAATAATTTTTCAATGCCTGTCTGGAATGAATTAAAAAACCATATGCCAGCGTGGAAAGAATTGCATACCAAATATAATAATTGAACTCGAAATATCAGCCGCAGCATTAAATTTGCTTCGGCTTTTTTTGATGTAAATTTTCCGCAAGGAAAACATCAAAGGGGGTCTGGGGTTTCACAGGTCGGGTTTTAGGGCGAAGCCTTAACGATGCGTAAGTAGTCTCTCTGTGAAAAAATGTCACTGTAAAAACAGATATGAAAATTTATATGCTCCTAAAAGAGGATCCGACTCAAACCAGAGATGATTTGGCAAAAAAAATCGGCAAAACACAAAGAACGGTACAGAGAGCTCTTGATAAGCTGTCTGCTGAGGGTAAGATCCAAAGGATCGGGTCTGCGAAAAAAGGATACTGGGAAGTTTTCTGATTTATATAGACATTATCCAAATAAAGTTATTTGATCTGACACACCGCCGAAACATAAGAAATATCTTTTGGCGTGGATGATATTTAACTTGTCTGTAACTTGCAGAGACGATATACAATGTTGTAACATTATATTTAAACAAGATAACATTTAAGTCAAATTTGTTAATGAAGTTAAAGAATGGTTAATGAATCTCTCTGAAATGTTGTGAAATTCTTTATTCAACTCGTTCAGCAATAGATATGATTTTTATCCATTTTATAAAGAAAGCGGGCAAAATGTATATTTCAACATTTTGCCCGCCTTTTTTACTACCTGTTTAAATGTGGCACACAAATATTAAAGATCTATAACATCCAAAAGCTTAGCCATCTGAGCTCTTGTTATTGTAGTCTTAGGTGCTATTTCCGAGCTTGATACACCCTCTATTATGCCCTCGTTAAGAAGAGCTGCTACAGCACTCTTGTACTGCTCATCTATCTGATTGGAATCAACATAGCTTGAAAGTACACTTCTGTCGGTATCAAGATCCTCACCCTTAAGTTCAAGGCTCTTGTATACCATGTACATAGCTTCTTCTCTCGTTATGGCATTTTGGGGCTTGAAGTTGTTGCCCGTAACACCTGCACATATACCCTTGCTTCTTGCAATATTTACAGACTTAGCATAATACTTATCGCTGGAAACATCATCAAAGCCACCGGAATAATCCCCGTTCTCAAGGCCTAACATTCTAACAAGAACTATGGAGAAATCAGCCTTTGAGCAATTGTCGTCGGGTGCAAAAACATCGTTGCTTCTTCCCTTTATAAATCCCTTTCTAACCATAGAATCTATATAAGGTATAGCCCATGCTCTGTGGGAGATATCCTTAAAGCTTGAGTTTTGGGATGTATTATTTTTGTTATTATTATTGTTATTGTTGTTGTTACTTACAGGCTTTGAAGTAGTTGCCTCTGTAGTTTTCTCTGTAGTGGTCTTTGTGGTGGTTTTTACCTGAGATGCCGCTGTGACCTCTACCATAAGCTGTACTATCTCATTCGTACTCTTGCTTTGAAGAATAACATAGGTATAACCCTTTTTCTGACCTAAAAGTTCACCGTTTTGTATCTTTGCTATACCACTTGTATAGTAGCTGTAGGTGTATTTTGAAATATCGTTTGAAAGGTATTTGTCAATATCAAGGCTTTCATCCGCTCTTACAGTAACTTCGTAGTTGCTGTATTTTTTGTTTACCTTAACATTGAACTGATAGTTCTTGCCGCCTAAAGCCTTTACGGTAGCATCACCCGTATCTACAGCTTTTATATTGCTTCCGGATACCTTACAAACACTCTTGTCACTTACTTCCCATGTATACTTATTTGCATCCTTTGCAAGAAAATCCGACACATCAACGCTTTCGTTTGTACCCATATATATGGTAAGTTTTTCATCTATGGAAGAAGATGATGAGGAAGATGATGAGCTGCTTTTCTTGACTGTAACGTAGAAAAGATAATCATAATCATCACTTGTTTTACATTCGGCGTAAATAAGGACATCTCCCCTGCTCCTTGCTCTTACGGTACCCGTACTTGATACTGTGGCAACAGAGGTATCACTTGTATCCCAATCATATTTATTACCGGAAAGTCTAACATATGTGGAAAAATCATTGCTATCATCCACATACATTGTTATATTCTTTTCTTTTACATCATTGTACGAATAATTACTTGAACTGCTCTTTACCGTTACAACAAAAATGTAGCTGTCGCCACCGGATTTGGCATCTGCATTTACCCTTACCGAACCGGAGGATATACAGTTTACAACACCTCTGCTTTCAAGTCTGCAGATAGAAGAATCTTCGCTTGACCAATCATAAGCCATAGATTCCTGGTCCGTATAGCCTGTAAGGTTTAAGGTATCTCCCACATAAGCGGTTATATTTTTGGTAACTATCTTATCTTGTAATGCGGGATTGGCTTTTACCGTAATGTTAAACTCATAAACTGCCGTATCGGAATAGGCTAAAACAGTTGTTCTGCCCTCTCTTTCCGCAGCCAAATAACGTCCGCCGGATACGGAAACTATACTTGAATCATCACTCCAAACCTCGTAGCTTGAGATAGCTCCCGATACATAACTAGTAAGGTCAAGCCCGTCACCTACCTGCATTGGTATGCTCTTGCTGTAGTATTGTGGCTCCACATAATCATTGTAGCCATCATCATAGCTATCATCGTAAGAAGAATCATCCCCTTCATCGGCGTAGGAAACCACACCTAAAGATGTGCACAATAAAGTCGCAGATAAAACAGATGCAACCAATTTCAAAAATAAGTTTCTTTTCATAGGTCATCACTCCTTTTCTTATTTGAAAGCAATTATAAAACATTGCCGAAAAAAAATCAATTAAAAAAAGCAAAAAATTAAAATTTGATTAAAATACCAAAAATCATTCGTTCAATTCAAAATTATTCGTTAATAAAATAACATTTATTCATTAAAACATCGTCATACTTGTATATTAAAATCACATTTTACGGTATGTTTTTATTTGTTTTGTAAGTACTTTTCAAATACGGGTATATATTTTTTAACTTCCGACTTTTTTCTATACTCCTTTATAAGTTTTTCAAGAAAGTCCTTATTTATATCTCCTTTATATTCCGAATTACACATTTCAAGAGCAAAGGCTGCCAAGAAAGAACTGTTTTGAGTGGCTTCGGATACATTTTTAATACTTTCCGTTGTTATAATGTATTCTTGTTCTTTGTTTTCGTCCTTTACATCCTTATACCTAACATTTACCGCCGCAAACTCTCCTTCAACATCAAGGCTTTCGGTAGATGTATATCTTGAAACTCCCGAGTCCTTGCTTGTACCCGGGGTGTACTCTATCAGGGCGGAGGTCAAATATCCCGAACCTACACCGTCTACAGCTTTTTCCGTATTGTCAAAGTCCTGTTGTGTAAGTTTTCTGGCATTGTAGCCTACAAGCCTGTAGCTTTTGGAATACTTGGGATTTAACTCTACCTTTATTTTAACATCCTTTGCTATGGTGTAGACCGTAGCCTCAAACTGCTCAAAAAGTTTTTCGGTTATATCCTCGGGACAACCTACAAAGCAGTAGTTTCCGTTACCGTTTCTTGAAAGAGCTTCCATATTGTCATCCTTAAAGTTTGACATACCGTAGCCTACCACTGAAAGGTATATACCGCTCTTTTTCTTTTCTTTTATGAAGTCTGCAAGACTACCCTCACCCGTTATTCCGAAATTAAAATCTCCGTCGGTAAATATGAATATTCTGTTATTTGCGTCTTCTTTTGCGTATTTATCCAAAAATTCATAGGCATCCGTCAGCCCTCTGCTTCCGTTGGTACATCCCGATATAAAGTTGATATTAAGTATAGCATCTATGCACTTATCTTTATCGCTGCAATCAAGATTTCTTACAACCGTCTTTGTTTCATCGGAATAGGCTATAATGGATATGGTGTCTCCCTCTTTAAGCTTTGCCGTTAAAGAAGCTAAAGCAAGCTGTTCAAGTACCACATTATCCTGCATACTACCCGATACATCCACAAGATACACAAGGTGGTTGGGTTTCTTTTCTTTTACTTCCATACCCTTTAGGCTTACAAGTAAAAGCTCATGTTCCTTATTCCAAGGACACATTGCCCTTTCACCTATAATATTGAATGTTTTGTCCTCGGGAGGCTTTATATCTGACTTAAGGTCAGATATGATCTCCTCTACCCTCACAAAAGAGGGATCTATTCTTCTGCCTCTTTTAATGCTGTTTCTCACATAAGACCAGGAAGCATTGTTTACATTTGCGGAAAATATCACGGCACTTTCATTTTGAGTGTTGACTTGAGGTATCTCCGGTGAAACATGAGTCTTTGCCGTATTAAACTCGGGTGCGGGCATAGAAGGAAGCGGTGCAGCCATGGCATCCTCCATAACCATAGAATCATCCATAACCATGGAAGCCTTCATTAAAGGCATAGCCATGCTTTTTGATGCTGCCATAACAGGTGCCCCGCCAAACATATTTTTCACACCCGAAAAGAAGCCACCCGCACCCGGCATCACCTCTTCTTCACGGCCATAATCTCTGCGAACGTAAAACTCCCAACTTTCATTGTAGGGCTCTTTCTCACTTACACGTATCTCATACTGAAACACATTTTTTGAAAGCCTTTCGCTTTGAGCCTTACTGTAACCCAAGCTCTCGTAAAAAGACTTCATTTCATCGTACTGTTTGTTATTCATAAGAATATATTCCATAAAAACCCTCCTTACTTTAAAGCTACAAGGTACAAAAAGCAAAAAAATTCGAAAAGTGTTTCGATTTTTTGTTTTTTCACAACCCCATGTGTGATATTTCACACACCTGTTAATATTCCTCTAAAAAATTATGTCTTACCCCCTTTTGTTTGTATTCTATTACAGTGTCTATATTTACATTTTCAACACTTCTGAAAATGTTTGCTTCCACATTTGGATTAAAATTTTTTAAATAGGCTATAAGAGCCTTTATTTCCTTTCTTTTAGATGTGTTTTCAACATCCGTATCCCCGTAATTTCTTTCGGTGAATTTGCAGGCACATCTTAAAAACTCCAATCCGCAATGATCTCTCCAAGCTATAATACTTTCCTCTCTTACAAGATAGAGAGGGCGTATAAGCTCCATACCATCAAAATTCGTACTGTGAAGCTTTGGCATCATGGTTTGTATTTGAGAACCGTAGAGCATCCCCATAAGTATAGTTTCTATAACATCATCAAAATGGTGTCCCAAAGCTATTTTGTTGCAACCTATGCTTTGAGCAAAACTGTAAAGATGCCCTCTTCTCATTCTTGCACATAAGTAACAAGGAGATTTTTCAATATCGAAAACCGCATCAAAAATATCGCTTGTAAAAATTTCGACGGGTATATTGAGCTTTTTGGTGTTTTCTTCTATGAGGAGCCTGTTCTTTTGGCTGTAGCCCGGATCCATAACAATATATTTTACTTTAAAAGGGTATTCGGAGTATCTTTCAAGCATCTGCATAAGCTTTGCCATTAGTATGGAATCTTTACCTCCGCTTATACATACGCCTACAACATCCCCCTCTTTTATAAGCTCATATTGGTTTACAGCCTTTGTAAACTTAGACCATATCTGTTTTCTGAATTTTTTCTGTATGGCTTTTTCCGCCATTTCGTTTACATTTAACATATTCATACATTTTGCTTGGGAAGTGTAACGCTTATTTTGAAAAGATCTCCGTCTGTGGTTATATCCATACTGCCATCGTGTAGTTCAACTATATTTTTGGCTATGGAAAGTCCAAGCCCCGAGCCTTCGGTACTTCTTGCCCTGTCACCTCTTTTGAACCTTTCAAAAAGCTCCTCATTATCAAAATCCATGGCGTAGTTTGCCACGTTTTTAAATATTATATTTACACTGTTTTCATTTTCTTCCATTGTGATATAGGCTCTTGAATCCGAGGGAGAATACTTTATGATATTATTTATAAGGTTATCGAATACTCTCCACATCTTTTGCCCGTCTATATTTAATATAACGGGGGTTTTGGGGAGTTTCATCACAAAATCTATGTTACTTTTTTCTATCCTTTCTTCAAGCTCTCCCATGGTCTGCTCTATGAGAGAAACTATATTCGACTCCCTCTTTTCAAGTGTCAGCTGACCGCTTGAAAGCTTTGAAGCCTCAAAAAGATCGTCTATAAGTATCTTCAACCTGGTAGCCTTTGTTTTTATAATATCTATATACTCCCTCTCCTGCTCATTTTCTATATTCATGTGTTTTAAAATATCCACATAACTTATAATGGAAGTAAGAGGGGTTTTAAGATCATGAGAAACATTTGTGATAAGATCTGTTTTCATTCTCTCACTTTTAAGTTTCTCATTCATAGCCGAGGTTATATTTTCATTTATGGTATTTACTTTGTTTATGGTGGAAGAAAAAAGTCCTTTTTGGTAGGGTATTGAATCTATCCTCTTTTCCGCCAAACCGTTGATGTAATATCTAAGCTTTATCTCAGACTCCAAAAAGTTATACATTACACCGAGTATTACCAAATTTATAAGCATAACAGAGTATACAAGAAGTGTTCTGAAAAGCAAGTTCACACCCAACAAGACCGCATACATTGCTATAACATTTATTACCAAGCAGATAGTAAGTGCTATGAGTATAAATGTTATAAAAGGCCTTTTTAAGGTTTTGACTATTTTAAGATCCTCAAAAAAAGTTTCTATATACTCAAATTCTTTTTCTTCAAATATAAGTATAGGCTTTTTTATGATTTTAAAAATGTGCTCCAAGAACAAAAATGTATAAAGCACCACCACAGAACATACAAAAAAATATATAACGAGTATAAGATTTTGCTGTGTCCTGAAATAGTCTGTTATTATAGGTCCTCTGTAGAGATACTGTTGTATAACAAAAGCACCCAAAAATACCATTACGGGTACTTTAACAAACAGAGGCAAAACAGCAAAAGAGTTGTAAAGTTGTTTGTTTATTGCCATAAGTTGCCTGTGTTTAAATATCCACAGCAGTATAAGCAGAAGAGTTCCCGCAAAAACAAGGCAAAATGTCAAAGCACCCGAAGAAAATGCCTTGTTGTAGGCAATAGATGTTTTCACGGAGTCTATATAGTACTTTATATCGGGACTTACGGTATAGGGTATAGATATAATGCAGTTAACATTAGCATCCGTAAAATATTCCGAAAGTATCCTACCGTTAAAGGATATGTCGAATATAGTGTCCGTTTCATCTATTTTTTCGTAACTCTTTTCATCTTGAAAGTCTTCGCTGTTACTGCCTAAAATTTTGTTTTTATTTAGGTCTTTAACAAAAAAGTGAAAATCGTTGTTTACACTCAGGTACTCTTCTATAGTCCTGTAGTTTGTTACAAGTTCCGAAAGCTCCAGCTTTATTTTTCTTAAATATGCGGGAGGATATTTTGTAACATCTATGGAATAAAAACTTTCGGGAGCCACACTGTCGGCATCTATGTCGGGTATGGGGCCTTGATTGTAATCATTAAAATTTTCCACACCGTATTTTTCCAAAAGTTTTAGGTAGCTGTCTATTTCCTCCAGCTTAAACGTAGCATCTTTTAGGTTGAAATTTGCAAAGTATATATAGTATCTCTGCAAATTTTTGCACATTCTTACCGCTCTTTCGGAGATCTCGGGCACATTATGGAAATATGAAACACTATCCTCATCGTAGTCAAGTTTTTTTTCAAAACATGACATAAGTGCAACACCAAAGAGAAATACGGAAAGCAAGAAAACGGTTATGGGTATAAATTTATTTTGATATTTTGTATCCAATGCCCCACACCACCTTAAGATATATAGGCTCTTTGGGATTTACTTCTATTTTTTCTCTTATTCTTCTTATATGAACGGCTACCGTGTTTTCGCTGTTTATAAAAGGCTCGTTCCAAACCTTTTCGTATATCTCTTCTATGGAAAATATAACATCGGGATTTTCCATAAGAAGTTGAAGTATTTTAAACTCTATGGGTGTAAGCTTTACGGATTTATCTTCAAGCTTAACTTCCTTTGTTTTCTTATTTAAGTAAAGACCTCTTATATAAAGTTCGTCGCTTGTCTGTTTGAAACTTGTAAACTTTGTATATCTTCTTAAATTTGACTTTACTCTTGCTATAAGTTCAAGGTAATTGAAAGGCTTTGTGATATAATCATCCGCCCCTATATTAAGACCGAGTATAATATCCTGATCCTCCGACTTTGCCGAAAGTATTATTATGGGTATCTCCTTGTCTTTTCTTATTTTCAATATTGCCTGTATGCCGTCCATTTTAGGCATCATAAGATCCATGATTATAAGATGGATATCCTTGTTTTCTTCAAGTATTTTAAGTGCCTCTTCCCCATCGGAGGCTGTAAAAACATTCATTTGTTCGTTTGTAAGATATATTTTAATTGCCTGTCTTATATCTTTCTCGTCATCCGCAACCAAAATGTTGTATTCCATAAACCTTCTCCTTTCAGTATATAGTCTTGTTTTTTTCGGCATACTCGCTGTAGAGTGCCTTAGCTATATACTCATCTTGAAAATCTATACTCAGTATATTTTTATCTTTTTTCCCGCTTTCAATATATTTGTATATAAAATCATCTCTAAAGCCTATACTCTCCGCATCTTCGATGTTTCCCGATACATACGCTTTTTTTATATTTGCCCAAATTATGGCAGATAAACACATAGGACAAGGATACCCCGTAGCATATATCTCACACCCCTTAAGATCGTAGGTGTCAAGCTTTTTACAAGCTAAACGTATGGCATTTACCTCTGCGTGGGCTGTAGGGTCTTTATCGCAAAGAACGGAATTAGATGCTACAGCTATTATCTTTCCATCCTTTACAACAGCGGCACCAAAGGGTCCGCCTTTGTTTTCGTTCATGGTTTGTTTAGCTTGTTTTGCCGCAGCTTCCATAGCATCTTTTATATACATATCCGTTCTCCGTTTGTTTTTGGCTTTTATTTAAAAATTATACTATATTTGCAATGAATATTCAAGCAATATTATTATCACTTTAAAAATATACACACCTAATTATAATCTATATAACAAAAATTTGTCAAATTTATCTATAAGTATTGACATATTTTCTAATTTGCTTTAAAATAGAGACAAATACCAATGTATGATGCGGTCTCCGAATAAGAATGCCACGGCACAACTTATTGCAAAATAAGGAACCATGGGTACTTCGGTCTTTGACTTCACTTTTTTCTCAAGCATGGGTTTTATCATACATAAAGCCGCTAAAACATAGCCTAAGAGGAGAGTGAACAAATTCAGCTGCCATCCCAGTATAAGTCCTGTTACGGTCAAAAGTTTTACATCCCCATAGCCTACGCCTCCTGTTACAAGGGCAACTATCATAAGCCCTCCTCCTACGGCAACAGCTCCTATTATTCTTCCCAAAAGGTCGATTTTAAGAAAAGCATTGCCGCTGACTTGAGGATAAGCAAGGTATGTACAAACCGCTATGCCCAGCAATATAAAATGCCAGCGATCAAATACGATCATAGTATCGTAATCTATCATTGCCACACATATAAGTACACACATAAGAGCACAGCCCACCACAGTGTACCAGCTAAGTCCGTAAACGGCATAGCAAAGCACAAACATTATACCGGTCAAAAGCTCGAATGTGGGATATCTCTTGGATATAGGATCTCCGCAGTACCTGCATTTTGCTCTTAAAAAAAGCCAACTGAATACGGGTACGAGATCTGCGGCCTTCAATGTATGGTTACATTTCGGACAAAAAGATCTGCCTTTTGATATGGGTATACCTAAGGGAAGTCTGTAAATTACAACATTTAAAAAGCTTCCTATACTGATCCCATACAAAAAAAACATTACATAACAAAAAATATTCACCAAAGTTAAGCACCTCCTATAATTTTGTTGCTATACTGTAGTATTATAGCACATTGGAGAAATCTTAGCAAGTGGATAAATAAAACAGGAGGGGAAATTAATGCGTAAATCAGCACCTATCGGTCAGCTACTCATTAATGGAGGACACATATCTCAAGATCAACTTGACAGAGCTCTTGAAGTTCAGAAGCAAGCTCCGGATAAGAGACTTGGTGATATTGTTGTTGAACTTGGTTATGTCACACAGCGAACAGTCACAGAGGAGATGGCAAGAGCACAAAATCTCCAGTTTATAGACCTTCGCCAGTACAACATAGAGCCTAACGCTCTCAATACTATAAACGCCCAATCCGCAAGACATTTCAAAATGGTCCCCATAGACTTTTTGAACAACATGCTTGTAGTAGCAACGGCAGATCCCTTGGATTACTATTCCTTTGATGAGATCGCCGCCATGAGCGGACGTGATGTAAGTATAGTTATGGCTACCCTTGATGATATAAACTGGGTAATAGACCATTTCTACAACGACAACACCATGGACAGCGTTGTTGACGATATCAACAACGAGTTCGGTATGCAGGAAGCGGATGCTCAGGCTACCGATGAAGACGATGAGCTTAACGACAACGCCGTAGTTAAGCTCGTAAACACTATAGTTGCACAGTCCTACATGAAAGGTGCCTCGGATATACATATAGAGCCTTTCGAGAAAACTTTGAATGTGCGTATTCGTATAAACGGCGACCTTATAAACCACTCTACAATGAACATCACCGCTCTTAACTCCATAGTTACTCGTATCAAGATACTCAGCGGTATGAATATTGCGGAAAAGAGAGTACCTCAGGACGGTCGTTTCAAATTCAACCAAAACAATATACACTGCGACCTGCGTGTATCTGCAATGCCCACCATTCACGGTGAAAAAATAGTTTTGCGTCTTTTGAGTAACGATGCCTCCAAAGAAGATCTCTTAAGTGTTAAAAACCTTGGTATGGAGCCCGAGAACGAGGCTAAGCTTGAAAAGATGCTTAAATCTCCCAACGGAGTTATATTCGTTACGGGTCCTACGGGTTCGGGTAAAACAACAACACTTTATGCGGCACTCAGCGAACTTGTAAAGAAAAACGTAAATGTTATTACAGTTGAGGACCCTGTGGAAAAACCTCTTGCAGGTGTTAACCAGGTACAGACCAACGACAAAGCGGGTATGACCTTCGCCGCAGCCCTTAAGGCTATACTTCGTCAGGATCCCGACGTTATAATGATCGGTGAGATCCGAGACGGCGAAACGGCAGCCATAGGTATAAGAGCCGCTATCACAGGTCACTTGGTTCTTGCTACCATACATACAAATGATGCCGTATCTACCATCATAAGAGTTGTAGATATGGGTATAGAGCCCTATCTTATAGGTTCTGCCATAAGTGGTATCATAGCACAGCGACTTCTTAAAAAACTTTGTCCTAACTGTAAACAACAGGTAGAACTTACGGAGATGCAACAAGAACTTATAGATCACAAGGCAACATCCTTCTACGATGCCGTAGGTTGTGAGCAGTGTAACTTCACAGGCTACAAGGGTCGTCTTGCTATATACGAGGTAGTGGATGTTGACGGTAAGTTCCGTGAACTTATATCAAAAGGAGAGGACACCTCAGCTCTTAAGGCATACCAAAAGAGCATAGGCGTTAAATTCCTTAAGGACAGAGCCATAGATGCCGCTATGAGAGGCGTTACAAACTTTTCCGAAATCGAAAAAATAATTTATTCCATCGACTAATATATTTACAAAGGAGCGTGTTTTAATTGGATTTAGCTACAATACTTGAATATGTAAGAGCACAGGGAGCCTCCGATCTCCACCTTGTGCCCGGATTTGCACCCATGATGAGAATCGACGGTCAGATGACAAGAACCGACGGTATATTTGAGGCAAGCGATTACATAGATATACTCAGAAACCTTATGTCCGACAGACAAAACGATGTTTTTGACAGCGGTAAAGACGTAGACTTCTCTCACGAGGATAAATACGGCAACCGTTACAGAGTTAACATTTTCCGTAGAGAGGGAAAAATGGCTTGCGTAATGAGAGCCTTGAATGAAACTATCCCCACTATGGAAAAATTAGGTCTTCCCGAAGTATTTAAAGACTTTGCTATGCTCCCCAGAGGTCTTGTTCTTGTAACAGGCCCTACCGGTTCGGGTAAGTCTACCTCTCTTGCTTCCATGATAGACTATGCAAATCAGCGCAGAAAGTGTCATATACTTACAGCCGAGGACCCTATAGAATATAGATACCAAAGTAAACAAGCTCTTATAAACCAAAGAGAAATAGGTCAGGATATAGACTCCTTCGCAGGTGCTCTTCGTTCCGCATTGCGTGAAGACCCCGACGTTATACTCGTAGGTGAGATGAGAGACTTTGAGACTATCTCAGCTGCAGTTACAGCTGCCGAGACAGGTCACTTAGTCTTCTCCACACTCCATACAACAGGTGCCGCAAAGACCGTAGACAGAATTATAGACGTTTTCCCTTCAAGCCAGCAGCAACAGATAAAAGCTCAGCTTGGTGCGGTTATGAAGGCTGTAATAACACAGACCCTCGTTCCCAGAATAGGCGGCGGAAGAGTTGCGGCCTTTGAGGTTCTTGTATGTAACGATGCCGTTCTTAATATGATAAGAGAAGGTAAGACCTTCCAGCTTGACTCCGCTATACAAACAGGCGCAAAAGAGGGTATGATACTTTTGGACAGATCCCTTGCAAACCTTGTTGTTGAAGGAAAGATAACCATGGAAAGCGCTATGGAAAAATGTGTTCGTGAAGATGAACTTAAGCGTTTTGTTCAGGGTATGGGCAGAGGCGATCTTGTATCTGCTTATGAAGATCAGGTTAAGCTCAACAGCTTTAACAGCATAGGATATGATAATAATCCATACTAAAAACCAAAGGGTCTCCTATGCGAGACCCTTTATTTCGAGACCCTTTATTTAAGGAGATAAATATGAAAAATAGTATTAAAAAATTTCTGTGTGGAGTACTGTCAGCTTCTTTTATTTTCTCTGTACCCTGCTTGGCATTTACGGATGTGGAAAGTACAAGTTGGTATTACTCTACCGTTAGAAATATGTCTGATAAGGGCTATCTTAAAGGCTACGAAGACGGTTCTTTCAGGCCTAAAAACACAATATCCGCCGCAGAATTTACATCTATAGTGGCAAGAATAAAAAATATTTCTCCCTCTGCGGCTACTACAGAACACTGGGCATCGGGCTATATGGCCTCAGCCCTTGAAAACGGTTGGTACGACTGGGATGAGCTTCCTCCTACGGGAGAAAAATACAATGAGCCCATAACAAGGCAATTAGCCGTAAAAATACTTATGAAAGCCCTTCTTCCCGAGGAAAGAGGAGATTACGGCATCGTATCCTCCTCCGTAAATGATTTTTCCTCGATCAGCGGAAGATATTACGATACTACCATAGCAGCCTACTCCGCAGGAATTGTAAAAGGAGATGACAAAGGTAATTTCAACCCATCCTCTGCCCTTACAAGAGCGGAAGCCTGCACTCTCATAGAAAAAGCCTTGAATAAAACAGGTATCTCCCCCGCAGAAATACAGGAGCCCATACAACCAAAAACCTACAACACCAACGGCATAAGTGCCAACGGGAAATTAAAAGTTATAGGTACACAGCTTTGTAACGAAAGCGGTGAGCCTGTGGTATTAAGAGGTATGAGTACCCACGGACTTCAGTGGTTTCCTCAATACGCATCCGAAAGCTATTCAAAAGCTCTCGCTCAAAAGGGAAGCAATGTCAGAAGATTTGCCATGTATACTGCGGAAAACGGCTACATAAGTAACCCTTCTCTGAAGCAGACACTCATAAACGGTGTAGATGCCGCTCTTGCACAGGATATGTATGCCATTATAGACTGGCACATACTTTCGGATAACGACCCTATGACATACAAAGAGGAGGCAAAAGCCTTCTTTAAAGAAATGGCAGAAAAATATAAAGACGAACCCGGGATAATATTTGAAATATGCAATGAACCAAACGGCAATATAACCTGGTCAAATAATGTTAAACCTTATGCCGAAGAAGTAATATCCGTAATTAGAGAAGCGGGAAGCGATGCGGTGATACTTGTAGGCTCTCCCGAATGGAGCCAAAGACTTGATGAGGCTGCAAAAGACCCTCTGAAAGGTGAAAATATAATGTATACCTGTCACTTCTACGCAGGCACTCACACTCAATTTTTAAGAGACAGGATATCCTCAGCCTTAAACAGCGGCCTTCCTGTATTTATAAGCGAATGGGGTACAAGCAGTGCCGACGGTAACGGCGGTACCTACCTTGAGGAAAGCCAACGATGGATAGACTTTATGAATAACAACGGCTTAAGTTGGTGCAATTGGTCTCTCTGCGACAAAAACGAAAGCTCCGCCGCCCTAAACCCGAACACAGACCCTACAGACGGTATAAGCGAAAATGAACTTACTGAATCGGGCAAGTTTGTATTTTCAAAATTTTAGTAAAAAACACCTACGATAAACTGCTTCGTAGGTGTTTTTTATAGGAAAATTTATGAAAAGACTAACTTAACGCCGTAACAATACCGCTTACGGTACCCGAGGCTATTTTTGTGCCACCTGTGAGTGTACCGCCTGTACCGTAGTTTTGGGCATCGGTTTCCGTGCTGTAGGTGCCACCCGAGTAAAGGGTGTAGGTAGAGCCTTTCTTAATATTGCTTGAACCCATAATTATGTTTTCAACCCCGTTTTCGGGAACCATTGTCATAATAACATTACCGTTACTGTCCGTAAGTGTAAGTCTTGTACCTGCGGATATTGAAGAGGAAGAGCTGCTTTGCTGTCCGTGGTTGTTTCCTCCGAAACCGCTTCCCGATGAACTCATACCATAGGTAAGTACATAGGCTGTAGAAGAGTTTGATGTAACGGATTGAGCCATGTTGCCGCCTCCGCCTACAGCAAAAAGATCTCCTCCACTGTAAGCAAAAGTACCGTCATAATCTATGGAACTGTTGGAGGTATTGCCCGAAACACCGTTTACTATCACGGTACCGCCTGTCATGGTAATACTTCCGTTTGAATCTATACCGTCACCGTCTTTGGTATTTACGCAGTATAAATATCCTCCGTTTATATTGATATTACCGCTTGCGCTTGAACTTGAAGGGTCTCCCCATTGTCCGTTGCTTGAAGAAGAGTCGTTTCCTCCTGCGGCATTTACCATATCATCATCTGCATAAACTACTACCTGTCCGCCGTTTATATTTATGGTCTCGGCTTCTATACCCTCGTAGCTCTTATTTACTCTTACATTGCAACCTTCATTAAATGTAAGGGTATCCTCTGCGTGTACACCATCGTCTCCCGCAGAAAGATCCAAGGTAGCATTGTTTATTGTTACATTACCGTCCGAATGTATACTGTCATCCGCAGAATAGGTTACGTTTATAACAGCTCCGCCGTCAAGGGTCATATCCGTACCTGCTTTTAAGCCCTTTGCTGAAATACTGTCCTCTTCTTGACTATCCTGCTGTTGCTGTTGTCCCGGCCCAAAGCTTCCCTGTCCGGGACCGCTTTGCTCACTGCTCGACGATGCTATTTCTGCTTCGGTGGTAACATTTATTTCCGCCGTACCGTTTACAATAAGCTCCCCTGCTGACTGTATACCATCACAATATGTATCTGTGGTAATATTGCCACCCGTTATACTTATATTACCTACCTTTGTATGTATGCCGTCATAGTTGTATGTATCGGTATCTGCCGTGGTCTCGGGTAGAACGTTTATATTTAAAGTACCACCCGATATATTTATATCCGCAGCCTTTGCAAATATACCGTTATCCGCCGCATTTATGCTTATACTTCCGTCATTTACAGTCACATTTCCCTTAGTACAGCGTATACCGTCACCTTCCTTACTTACAAGTTCAAGGGTACCGCTTGTAATATCCACGCTGTCGCTACCTTTTATGGCATTCGTAACAGCCGAAACGTTAAGTGTAAGATTTTTGATCTCCACCTCGTCCTTGCCGCTTATACCGTTGGCATATTTGCCGTTAACGTTAAGTACACCTTTACCCTTAAGAGATATACCGTCATGAGAGAATATACAAGCATCGGGCTCATCTGTAGTGGTTACCGTGCCGTCATCGCTTATTTCGGTTTCAAATACTGTGGGTGTTCCGTCTGTGAGTGTATTTGTATATTCCTTTGTCGCACTTATTTCAAGGTCTCCACTTAAGCCGTATATAGCAGGTCCGGAAGTATTTGTGAGGGTAACACCTTTTAAATTTAGTTCAACATTATTATATGTGTATGTATCTGGGATGTTTACGATTATCTGTCCGTTTGTAAGCTCTCCCGAAATATTATAGGTACCGGGGCTTATAATTGTAAGCGTATTTGCCTCGTTGTCAATTTCCGCATAAACACTGCTTTCCGTGGTACCATCCGCAGTAATATTGTTATCACTTAAAACAATTTCATGCTTTATAGCCTCGGGTATGGTATATTTCCCCGATATGGTCTTTAATACATAAGCCGCATCTTGACTGTCTACCGTCCCGTCATTATTTATATCCGAGTAAGAAAGATTTGTAAGTTCTTCTCCGCCGTCAACATAGTCTTTTATCTTTACGGCATCAAGCAGATCTACATATCCGTTATTGTCTGCGTCCCCTCTGGCATTGGTATCTGCCGCAGAAACGGATATACTTGCAAAAAGCACCATAGCTGCAAGTGCCGTAAGAGTAGCTGTTTTACGTTTCATTTTAACCTCCCGTTTATATTTTTAGTTACTATATTCTAAGCCAAAAGTATTAAAAATAAATTAAAACTGTATAAAAAAAGCATAAAAAAGAGGGCATATTACAGCCCTCAAATCCCGTTTTCCGTCGAAGTACTATAAATTTTCCGACTTTTTTCTTGTGCGATTACAACCGGTTCTATCACAAATGTTTCTCAAATGCAGTATTTAACGGCAAAAAAATCATCCCCAAAAGGGGATTTTTTTGTTGCAATTTT
>JAFSVK010000133.1 GCA_017444985.1 Bacillota bacterium | reverse complement strand
TAGAGGAATAATGAGAGAGCCGCCGCACACTTTGGCACTTTTGTCAAGTGCTTTTTTGAAATTTTAATATTTTTTACATAAAAAAAGTTTTAGACCCTTTTGGAATCTAAAACTTAAATTCTTAACTTAATGACATTGATTTAAGAACTCCGGGACCTTCACCATATAGTGGAGAGCAAGATGGTAGCAGTTTAAGAGTTGTTTCGTTCGATGGGGAAATAAGTTGGCATCATAGTGGTTGGATAGACGATGAAATCGATGTTAGCTATGCATCTGCAGGATATAACGGAATTCGCCCGGCTTTTTACTTAAACCAAGCTGTGAATTTTACAGGCGGAAATGGGGAACGATACAGCCCTTATTACTTTTCGGAATCTGAAATAGTTGAGTACCCTGTTGCTGGAGGAAGTATATATTTTGATAAAACATCAAAAACAATAATAGGAAGTGATCCCTATATCACAGAAATAATAATCCCTAAATACATATGCGGAACGGAAGTTGAAGCCATACTGAGCGATGCATTTATAAATTGCAATCATCTCGAAAAGGTTTACTGCATAAAGGGAAGTTTTGCGGATAATGTAAGTTTATATTCAAGAGATATTCAAATACTATACATAGACACAGACATCCTTCTTGGGGATGCCAATAAAGATGGAAATATAGACTCCAAAGATGCAAGCATAATACTTCAATTTGCATCTACCACTCAAGAAGCTTCAAACGAATTTAAAGCTGTGGCGGATGTAAACGGTGATGGCTATGTAGACTCAAAGGATGCCTCTTTGGTACTTCAATATGTGTCGGGGAGCATAACTGAGTTTTAAGTTTATTTGGTATGGGGCGGAAATTTGGGGGAGATGAAAACGCTTTCTGCTTTATATAAGAGGATGAGAAAAACTATAGCTTTTTTCTCATCCTTTTTTCGTGCATTATAACCAAAAATCCCGCACATATACAAAAACGGAATTGACAAAAAAAAAAACAATGTTATAATAATCGTGAGAGATCTTCTCACGGGATATCCGTGTCCTTGATTGACTTTACGAGCCTTACTGCAGATTGGCTCAAAGTACTTGTAGCAAAATTACTTAAAGTCAACGAAGATCCCTTGGTTTGCAAATGGGCAGAAGTAACATTCTGCCCCCTTAAGTTTATGAGTTCGGGCTAAGGACTCTAAAATTTAATAAAGGAGGAGAAATAATGAGAAAATCATTTTTTTCAAAGGCTGTTGTAGCCGCCGGAGTAATGGCGAGTGCAATGGCCTTGAGTTGCATGGCGGTATTTGCGACCGATTATACGGACGGAACCCCGTCTGTATCTTCAGATGGGACAACAAAAACATGGAGCTTTAGTTCAAATACTAACGGCGGTAAAAGTTTAAGTGTTGGGGATACTGTTAGTGGTATCACCTGTACGGGAACAGGAGTAAAAATACAGAGTGGATATTTAAGTCTTAACGGTGGTTCGATAACGATACCGGTACCAAAGAACAGTGCGGGAACAATTGCGTTTACTAATACCAATACAAGTGAAGAAAGATCAATAACTTGTACCGATACGAATACGACCGTAAATAATGCAGTTGCAAAAGGTACAAATGCATTTAATTTTACTGCAACTAATTCCGTCGATGAATTAATTGCCTTCAGTTCAACAAAAGAGTCTAAAATAACAAAAATTACGGTTACATTAACTTCGGGTTCTTATGCAGTTGGAACGACATATTCTGCAACACTGAATTTCACAAGTACATCATCCAAAGATGCAACTGTTAGTTGTAATGGAAACAGTACAGTAATTTCAGCCGGAGAGACAGGAAAGCTTGAACTTTCGGGCTTAAGTGATGGTAGCACATATAGTGTGACCGTTGATAAATATCATACTGTAGATACAACCTCATTTACGGTTGATGGTGAAGATATAACGAAAAATATAAATATAACAGAAATAGAAATTCCAGTACTTTCCGAAGGCGAATATACATCATTTATACCTTCAAAAGGGTTTGATGAAACATCAGCGAACACAGGAAAATACGGACAGGGTGAATATGTAAAATTTACATTAAGCAATAACGCAACTTTAACAATAACTGCAAAGTGCGGTTCTTCATCTACAGAAACAAAATCCGCCGCTTTAAGTTATAATACATCGGAACAGTATAACGAAAATAATGAACTGTTTAGTTTTGTTACACAGGATGGACAGGGTGAAGTAACACAGATTATAGATCTGACATCAGGTATTTACTATTTAGTAGGAAAAAGTCCTGTAACAGATGGAGACGGAACAACAACAGTTCAGATCGTCAATATTACAGTGGCGTATAAGGATCCCTCGATCATTGCGGAATTTGGCGAAATCACCGACAATGCAGTTCCCGGAGTGATAAGAGACGGTTCGGATTATTATGCTTACGTTCTTGTACCCGATGAAGACCTGGGATATTACACCGACTTGTATTTTAAAAATAACGGTGAGGGAACAGGTATAGAGGTGACCGAGGTCTACAAATCCATAGCGTTTGAGGATGGAACCATTGATGCACCCGATGGATATTACATAGGTATTATGTATACCGATTCGGAGAATGGGGAAAATATCCTTCAAAATGTAACGGTAGATTTTGAGAGCTAAGGAGGGTTTACAATGAAAAAGAGATACGATAATCCCGAAATAGTAATTACCTCTTTAGAACAAATCGATGTAATTACATTAAGCGGTGTGACAGACCCTGTCACAAGTGGATATATAAAGGGTAAAGGTCAGCTTACAGGCTTAAACAGCTGAAAAAACCAAAAATAATAAATCTGCAGATAACACCCCCGTTTTTTGACGGGGGCTTGTTATTTGCTATATTTTATTTCCTATTTTATGTATTTTAAACGAAGTAAATAAACTTGGGTGTGAAAAACGAAAGTTGTTTTTCACACCCATTTTTCTACTTTTCAAACTCTACTTTTGTGCCGTCGGTAAGACCCTCCGTGTTGGAGTTTATTATAACTGTGTCGCCTTCATTTAAGCCCTCTGTAATTACGGTATCGGTGGCGCCTTTGTGTCCCGTTTTTACCTTTGTAAATACCGCGCTGCCATCCTTTACCGTAAAGAGGTGATCCTCACCTTCTACCTTGAAAAGGGCACTGTTAGGTACGGATATTACATTTTTTTGGCTTATCAATGCGAATGTGGCGTTGATCTCGTAGCCGTCTTTAATGGAGACGTTGCCCTCGGGAGTAATGACGGTCTTTACTCTGTATTCGTCGGTGCCGAGAGCCGATTGGCTCTTTTCCGCATGGTCGTATATCTCGGTGATGGTACCCTTAAAGTTCAGTTCCGAACTTTTAAGCTTATGGGTCAGCTGGACCGTGTCTCCTACCTTAAGATAAGGTTCGGAATTTGTCAGTACATCCACTTCTATTTTATAGGGGCTTTCGGGCCTTATAACGGCTATGCTTTCGCCGGAGGCTACTCTGTTTTTATCCTTTACGGCAAGTTCTGTCACCACTCCGCTACAGGGTGCTTTTACGGTGCACTTTTCTATCTTTTCATCTATAAGTGCTATGGCGGAGTTCTCTTCGTCTATCTCTTTTTTAAGCTCGTTTTCTTCAAGGGTGGCGGTGTCGTTTTGAAGCTTACCCTCAAGTGTGGTTATCTGTGCTTGTATCTGCTGTATCTGTATATCGAAATCCTTATCCGTATAGCCGTAATACTCTTCATCCACATTTTGAGTATTGAGACTTGCATAACGGTTTTGAGCATCGTCACGCTTTTCCTTTGCAAGATCGTATTCGGTCTGTGCGGTGGAGAGAGCGTTTTTGGCGGTGTTTAGCTCCGCTTCCGCCTTTGTTTGCTCCTGCTTTGCCTCCTCAAGCTGTGTCTGAGCATCGTTAAGAAGATTTTCCTTTTCGTCAAGTTGCATAAGGGCTACAGCTCCCGCATCGTAGAGTTGCCTGTAATCGGAGACTTCTTTTTCATAGTATTTTACGTTATTTTGGCGGTAGCTTACCTTTTCCTTTGCCTCGGTAAGAGCCTGTTCTGCCTTTGACACCCCTTCTTTGGCGAAGTTTAAAGTATCCTCCGCAGCTTGCAGTGAGATATTAAGGCTACCCATATAGGTTTGGGGAGATACCTCTTTTGCATTTTCCACCTTAGCCTTATTTTTGGCGTTTTTTACTTCATCAAGCTTTATATTAAGTTCTTTTATATTATTGCGTATTTCGGCTTTGTTATAGTCCTGGGTGGTTTTAGCCGTGGTTATTTTTGCTTTCAGCTGTTCTATTTTGTCAAGATGTTGCTTTTTCTCTCCTTCAAGCTCCGTAGAAGAAAGAAGGGCTATGGTATCGCCTGCCTTGACGGTGCTGTTTTTGGCTGCCAAAACCTGTACCACCTCGGCATCCACACCGCTTAAACACTCTACGTTATCCGCACTTTTAACAACTCCCTTTTCCGTAAAGCTATCGGTAAAGTCGGCTTTTGCTACCGTAAGAACATTTACGCTTAAGGGGCTGTTTATATATGTGTATATGCCGTAGCCTGCGGCTCCAACTACCGCAAGACCTATGATCGTTTTTATTATTCTACCTACTATTTTTTTCAAAACTTATCACTCTCTTTCCTTCAGCACATCGGTCAACTGCATTTGCGTTACTTTTTTGGATATCACCATACCCGAAAAAAATACCATGGCAAAGCAGACGAAAAATGCCAGTATATACATCCCTGTATCGGGCACAAGGCTTATTATGGAACCCGACTCGTATACTCCGTATTCCAACGTGGCAGACATGGGTTTTACAAGGAGAAACCCCAGGGCTATTCCCAATACAAAATTAAATATCTGTTCATAAGCTATTATCTCTCTTATTTCTTTATCCGTCATTCCCAGCACCATCATGGTTCCGAACTCGTTTTTTCTTTCCATGAGGGTCATATAGGTGATATTGTATATCATAACTATCCCCGCTATAGTTGCAAAAGCGGCAAGTCCCGAGATCAGGGCGGACAGTGTGCTGAGAGCATTCAGAAGGTCTGCTTCCGTTTCTTTCCTGTCGGTAACAAAGGTGATATTATCCTTTTTTGCAAATGATGATATTACATTTTCTTTTTGACCTTCGGCGGTATTCAACAAAATAACATTGTAACCGCACAGGGCATTAAAGCTTTTGGCAAAATTTTCTTCGGATATATATATGCACTGATCGTAACTTTCGGATACAATGTTTTTGACATTGAGGAGTACATTCTCTTTCTCTCCCGTTAAATACACATTATTCACTTCCACATTGTCTCCGATATTTATATTCATCTCGTTTGAGAGTTTTTTGGAAACTATAATACCGTCGTCGGGCAGTTCTAAGGTCTGTCCGTATACATCGGTTATTTTTATAAGCTCGGAGTTTGGGTCCATAACTCTCATGGTTATGTGCTTGTTGCGGTTTTTAGCCGTAAGTTTTATGCTGTATTCCGAGATGGAAGTGCTTTTTTCAATATTTTCAATATCGTTTTGTATGCTTTGTGCTATGGTTTTGTCGTTGTAGTTTGTCAAATTTACCTTCACATCATAAAGCTGAGAGGTAACAAACTGTTGGTTTAACACTGTATCCACATTCAATGCAAAATACCCCATAGCAACTATCATGGCATAGGGAAAGGCTATGGATATGGCAATAACGATATTCCTGAAAAAATTTCTGAAAATGGAGCGAAGGCTTATTTTTTGTCTGATGTTAAGCAGTTTATCCACAAACGAAGGCAGACCCACGGCACCTTTTACAACAGGGGCTGCCGCCCTCATACTTTCGGAAGGATTTATTTTCAAAATACCGAGAACCGACACTATAACGGAAAACATACTTGTAAAAAAAGATATGGCAAATCCTATAAGTATATTTTTAAGTATGGGGCTGTATGAATACAAAGAGGGTATGTTATAATATGTGGTATCGTCCCGGAAAAGATATTTTCCCAAAATTTCCGCGGGAAATATGGGAAGAAGCCCACCTAAGATACCTATAACGACACCTTGAAAACAATAAGAGCCAAGTATTTCCCTGTCCGTGGCACCAAAGGCTTTCATGGTACCTATAAGTATCCTGTCTTTTTCTATCATCTTTTTTATAATGATATAGAGCAAGAAAACAGATACTGCCATAAACAAGAAGGGAAGGACCTGTGCTATAACCGCCATACCCGATATCTCGTCAAAAACACCGCTGTAGCCTTCGCTGTCTTGTTTTGCAAGGATATCGTTTATACCGTATTTTTCAAGTATCTGTTCTATATAAAATTTTAGGTCGTCAAATTCGTAGCCGTTTTCAAATTTTATATATATGGTATTTATAATATTTTGCTCCCCCACCAGGGTCTCAAGGCTTTCTTTATCTACTGCGGCAATATCATAGAGTTCATAATTTGATGCAACGGCACCGTCTCCCGCCGTTCCCATGTGTTCCGCAGAGTAGGCATCTCCTCTGTAGATGTATGTTTTTTCTTTGCCGTCTACTGTTATCTTGATCTCATCCGACGGTTTAAAGCCGTGTTTATGCGCCATCTGAGGCGAAATATATATATCATCTTGCTCCATGGCGGGAACAGGGGGAGAAAGCAATATCTTATTTATGTTGTCCTCGTTGTTATATCCCATAAGGTGTATGGTAACTATTTTGTCTTGCTTTTCCGTCATAAGCCTTACATTTTTTTCAAGTCTGCCTATGACAGCCTCTACACCCTTTATCTCATCAAGCTCACTCAGTACACTTTCGGGAGCTTTCTCCAAATATACAAAGGCATCGGCATAATTGGTCTCGTTCAAATATCTTTGTGTCGCTATTTCAAGATTATCCAAAAAATCGCTTATTGCAATGAACACAAATACTCCTATGGAGATTATGGCTACGGCTCCGATATAGGAAAATTTGTTTTGCAAAATGTTTCGAAATACATTTTTTAAATATTTATTCATTACCACTGCACCTCATCGGGAGTAAGAGGGTTTTCGTTTTTAACTATCTGCTCCAAATTGCCGTCTCTGAAGTAGAATACCCTGTGGGCGACTTGGGCAATAGAGGCGTTATGGGTAACTATTATTATGGTTTTATTGTATTTTTTGTTGAAGTCAAGCAAGAGTTTTATAACATCAACGCCCGTTTTGGTATCAAGGGCACCCGTGGGCTCATCGCAAAGAAGCAGGTCGGGATTTTTACACAGCGCTCTTGCTATGGCTACCCTCTGCTGTTGTCCTCCCGACATTTTAGAGGGAAAATAGTCTGCTCTATCGCCAAGCCCCACCGCTTCAAGAAGCTCTTTTGCCGCCATGTGCTTACCCGAGGCAAGTTCCCCTCCCAAGGAAATATTTTCAAGTGCTGTCAGATTAGGCATAAGATTGTAAAACTGAAATATAAAGCCTATATGGTCTCTTCTGTATTTTGTAAGGCCGCCCTTTGAAAGGGTGTGTATTTTTAAGTCCTTGTAGTAGAGTTGCCCGTCTGTAAGGGTCTCTATACCGCCTATGATATTAAGCATGGTACTTTTACCCGAACCCGAGGGTCCCAAGACCACTATGAACTCTCCCTCTTCAACGCTGAAGGAGACGGAACGAAGGGCATCTACAGCCACCTCTCCAAGTATAAATCTCTTTTTTAAATTTTCGGCACGAAGTATCTCCAAAGTAATGTCTCCTTGAAATTCCGCTTTACGGTAGTCTATGATATTTTATGGGCACCTCTAAAAACTCATAAATCGTAAAATTGGCTATCTTGCCCGAGTACGTCGTCAATGTCTCTCACCAATGCTCTACATTGGCTTCGAGCCATTTCCTAGTCCTCGAACAAGCTATCTCAATTTTACTTCAAT
>JAFSVK010000013.1 GCA_017444985.1 Bacillota bacterium | reverse complement strand
ATTGAAGTAAAATTGAGATAGCTTGTTCGAGGACTGGGAAATGGCTCGAAGCCAATGTAGAGCATTGGTAAGAGACATTGACGACGTACTCGGGCAAGATAGCCAATTTTACGATTTATGACTTTTTAGAGGTTCCCTTAATACAAATTCATAGTAGAAAACTTTATATCTAAAAAATAAAAATTACAATATTCCAAAAACCTGTAACAATCTGTAGGGAACGACCCGCGTGTCGTTCCGAATTTGAAAAAACATAAACCTTACCTATTAAAGATTACTATGGAAAAAATTATATAAGGAAAATATATGGATACTAAAGAAATATTATGTGCCGCTTCTTACTACAAAAGAAGCTACTACCTAAATGAAGACATAGCCCCTCTTCCCGACAAAATAAAGGAAGAGCTTAGAACCGTCACCGTCTGCCTTGCGGAAAAAGCAAAGAGCATAGTTACCATAGGCTTTTATAAGGACAACGGAGAACTTTTTGTACAGGCGCAGTCAGATGCCGAGGATCTCTTATATGACGATATAAATGCAAGAGTTGAAATAAACAAGGGTGAAAAGGAAAATAAAGAGTTCTTTTCTTCTCTCTCCCTTTGGTACAAGACTTTTGTATTAAAGAAGGTGTAAGTATGCAGACAGATAAAAACTTTGCCATAGGCAGCCTTTCACTGCAAAATAATGTTTTTCTCGCTCCCATGGCAGGTATCACCGATAAGGCATTTAGGCTTATTTGCAAGGAAAACGGTGCGGGAATGGTGTACTCGGAAATGGTAAGTGCCAAGGGTATGAGTTACAACAATAAAAATACCCTTGCCATGCTTGAAGTTTTAGAGGGGGAACATCCGGTAGCCATGCAGATATTCGGCTCCGAGCCCGATATTATGGCTAAAATGGCAGAAAAACTAAACGATACCCCCATAGACCTTATAGATATAAATATGGGCTGTCCCGCACCTAAAATAGTTAAAAACGGGGAGGGCTCCGCACTTATGCAAAACCCCGCTCTTATTGCGGACATTGTGGCAGCCGTGTCCTCAGCCTCCAAAAAGCCCGTAACCATTAAAATAAGAAAAGGCTTTAATGAAAGCAGCGTAAATGCACCTCAAATAGCTGAAATAGCGGAAAAAAACGGTGCAAGTGCCGTTGCTCTCCACGGCAGAACAAGAAGTCAGTACTATTCGGGCGTTGCCGATTGGGACATTATAAAACAGACCAAAAAACAGCTTAAAAACATACCACTTATAGGCAACGGAGATATTTTTACTCCCGAAGATGCCAAGGCAATGATAGAACAAACAGGTTGCGATGCCGTAATGATAGGAAGAGGCTCAAGAGGAAACCCCTTTATATTTAAAAGAACGGCAGAATACTTAAAAACAGGCATACTCCTACCGGAGCCCACCATAGAAGAAAAATTTGCCACGGCTAAAAGGCACCTTACTCTCCTATGTGAATTTAAAGGGGAGGAGAAGGGTGTAAAGGAAATGCGAGGCCACCTTGCCAACTACATAAAAGGTTTAAAAAACAGCACAAGGGCAAGGCAAGAGATAAACAAAATACTCACCCAACAGGAAATGACGGACTTTTTGGATAGATATGAGGCAGAGTGTAGCCAAGAAGAATGTGTTAAATAAATAACAAATAGTTTGTAAACTTTTTAGGACTAAAATATTAAAAAAGTGTGAACAAATCGTTGACAATTCGTCCTTTTAGGTATAAAATACAGAAGGAACCCCTGAATAATTTAGTTTTCGTCCCGATGGCTAAAATTCCCCAACTCGTCTCATTATTTTCGCCTACAGCGAAAACCGCCTTGAGGCATCCGATATCTTTCGGTAACTGTCAAGTGCTCTTGACATAGCAAGTTTGTAAGTTTGCTCGCAAACTTACAAATCCCGAAGGGACGGACTTTTGCTACGCAAAATCCGCAATGCTATGCCTGCGAGCCCTTTCCCGGATTTGTGAAATTTTATCTCACCGGTACTTCAAACACATTAATCAGTGTTTCCTTGATTAAGAACCCTCTTTGGAAGACTTCACATTTAGGGAGATATAAAATTGATAAACGATCTTGTAAGCATTATAGTTCCCGTAGAGGATTTTAACAAATTCCCTCAAAAGACTATAGACAGCATCATAAATCAATCCTACAACAATATAGAGATAATAATAGTGGTGTCCGATGCAACACAGGAGCAGAGATATTCGGCAAAAGAACTTCAAAAGGATATCCCCAGGCTCAGGTTTGAATTTGTGGAAAGTTGCAACTTTCTCGCAAAAAGAAACCACGGCATAAGATGTTGCTACGGCAAATACATAGCCTTTGTGGATGAGGGCGATATCATAGAGCCCGAAATGATAAGAACTATGTTTACCGCCATGGAAAAAAACGAAGCTCAGCTTTGTATCTGCAATGCCATAAGAGAGCGCAACGGCGAAAGTCATCTGCAGTTTAACCATAAGGATGCTGTTATACCCCTTGATGATAAGGAAGAGTATATAATATCCTATATGTTAAGACCCGTACACGCCTATTGTGTATGGAATAAAATGTATAAGGCATCTCTTGTAAGGGAAAATCTCATCCACTTTAATGACGAAAAAGAGATATACCCCGAGGATATGGACTTTAACCTAAGATACATATCCTTTTGCAACAAGGTGGTATGGCTGGGAGAACCTCTCTACAGGCACATTGTCAACATAGATGAAAACACCGATGTCCACAGAGAAAATATAGTAAGAAGGTACATAAACTGCTGTAACGAATACAGAAAGTTCCTTATGAAAAACGAGCTTATAGATAAGCTTGAAAATGTTTACTATATGATGCTTAACTGGAACATCATAAACTCCGTGCAAAGCGCCGTAAGAGACAACAAAGAAACAAACTACGAAATATACACCGCCCTTGAAGATGCTCTCAAAACAGTAGCCAATATCAAAAATATATTGGTCAAAAAATACTATTCAAGCCTTGCCTTAAACTACAATGTAAACTACCTTGTATGCTTGGGTAAGTACGAAAAATACGTTAAAAAAATAAGAGAGCTTATGGAAAACGGCAAAGTAGACGATCTTTTCATAATGAAGAAAAAGTTTAACTTAAAAGACCGCCTAAACGAAAAAGAAGACCAAAAAACCAACCTTTTCTCCCTTACCTCGGATATAAAATTAAAATTTTTTACAATGTAAAACCCAAACCCCGAAATTTTTTCGGGGTTTTTTTATACAAAAAATCAAATCACAACTATACAGGCGTAAATTACAAAACCCCTTAAATAGCCAAAACCCAAGCCTCGCCTGAAAGGAGAGGTGGCAGCTTTAGCTGACGGAGAGGTTTCAAGCGGAACTAATAGTTTTGCCAACAAAAACAACAGAGCGATCCCACCGCCGTATCTAAAAAACTTATCTTCACAATATAACCCCTCAACTATACAAATATCCCGATGTTCCTATAAAAATTTATGCATATTGTACATTTTATGTTGCAAAGCAAAATTTCCTATGATAAAATATATACAGAAACAGTTGAATATAGTATAAACACACAAAAATCAAAGGAAGAAAACTATGATAGCAAAAGCGGAATTTAAGCTTGGCAATATAGAAGGTATAAATTACAACATGGCATCTCTTTTTCAAGGTGTTATTATGGAGTACGCAGATGAGGATTTTGCCGAAAAGGAGCATATATCATCCATAAGGAGCTACTCACAGTATATTGACCGTCGAAAAGGGGAATATTACTGGACTGTAAGCACTCTTACGGATATTGCCAAAGAAAACATTATAGATAGACTTGTATCACAAAACCGTATACACCTTAAAAACAAAGACATTGTACTTCCCATAGAGGAGGTCAAAGTCACTCTTACAAGCTTTGATGAGCTTTTTGAGAAAAATTATTTTACGGATACCGACAGATACATTAAACTGAATTTCAAAACTCCCACGGCTTTTAAAAGCGATGGGAAATATATAAATTATCCCACGGTAAGGCATATTATATTAAGCCTTATAAATAAGCACGATTTTCTTTCGGACGTTACTTATTTGGGACAGGGAGACAATACGGAAAGCTTGTTGTCAAAGATAGATATTTGTTCATACGATCTGAAAAGTACATATTTCCATCTTGAAGGTGTAAAGATACCTTCCTTTGTGGGAAGGGTCACTTTAAAAGTAACGGGAGGCAAAGTGCTTTCATCTATGGTAAATATGCTTTGCGACTTTGCCGAATATTCGGGTGTAGGTATAAAATCGGCAATAGGCATGGGCGCAATTTTAAAATACAAAAGGGAAAGGAGAGATAAGCTTGAATGAAAGAAAACAAAAATTAGCCATAGGATGTTTACTACATGATTTCGGTAAACTCCTGTACCGCTTTAACGACGGCAGAAATCACAGCACAAGCGGTTTCGAGTATCTTAAGGATGTAAAGGCACTTTCGGAAGAAGAGGAGATTTTAAACTGTGTACGCTACCACCATGCAAAACAATTAAGCACAGCCAATATATCCGAAAACGACATTGCCTATGTAGCCTACATAGCCGATAACATTGCCTCGGCTGCAGACAGAAGGAAAAAAGAAAATGACGACGGGGAGGGCGGTTTTGTAAAGGGTGCCTCTCTTGAGACTATTTTCAATATTTTGAATGACAATAATGAGAAAAAGGTATATCAGCCTAAATCGGATGAAATACCAAAAGATATAAACTACCCTACAGATAAGGAAATAACCTTTGATGAGGGCTTTTACTCAAATATCATTTCAAATATCAGGAATTTGCTTAACCAAATTGAGTTTAACGACAATTATATAAACTCTCTCCTACAGGTACTTGAGGCAAATCTTACCTTTGTACCTTCCTCCACAAATATGGGAGAGTTGCGGGATATTTCACTTTACGACCATTTAAAGCTGACAGCAGCCTTTGGTTTGTGTATAGAGCAATATCTTACCGAATACGGCTTAAACAACTACAAAGCCGAACTTTACGAAAATGCAAAAGATTTTTACACCCAAAAGGCATTTTTGATATACAGCCTTGATATAAGCGGTATACAAAGCTTTATATACAACATTGCAAGCAAGGGTGCCTTAAAGGGACTGAGGGCAAGGTCCTTCTACCTTGAGATACTTATGGAAAGCAGTGTAGACGAGCTTCTTGACAGGCTTGAACTTTGTCGTGCAAATGTACTGTATACAGGTGGCGGACATACATATATGCTTTTGCCCAATACAGAGAACACAAAAGAAAAAATAGCTTCCTTTGAAAAGGAACTTAACAAATGGTTTATGGATAATTTCGGCTCTCAGCTTTATGCGGCGGGAGGTTTTGCCGAATGTTCCGCAGAGACACTGCAAAATATACCCGACGGCAGCTATAAAGAGATTTTCCGCTCCGTCAGTAAAAGCATTTCCGCCAAAAAGATCAACAGATATTCCGCAGAGGATATAGAAGCCTTTAATGCACCCCATGATTTTGACAGTGCAAGGGAGTGCGTAATATGTCACCGCTCCGATAAATTATCAAGTGAAAACAAGTGTTCCGTGTGCAGTGGACTTGAAAAGCTTTCTACTATGATAATAGATGATAAAAAAGCCCTTTTTGTTCTGACAAAAGCCCTTGATACGGAAAACTCCGTTATAATGCCCTTTGACACTGTCCTTACGGCGGGAGATGAAAACAAAGTCAAAAAACTTATGCAAACCTCGGACTATGTACGCTCCTACAGTAAAAATCTGCCCTATACGGGAAATAAAGTTACATCAAATTTATGGGTGGGTGATTACTGCTCCGACAATGATTTTTCAAAGCTCATTGAAAAAAGCAAGGGTATAAAACGCTTGGGCGTTATACGTGCGGATGTGGATAATTTGGGTCGGGCTTTTGTAAGCGGTTTTTCGGGGCCCTATGAGACCATTACAAGAACAGCTGTTTTCTCTCGAAAACTATCTATGTTCTTTAAGCTTCATATAAACAAATTGCTTGAAAAAGGTGGCTACAACTTAGATGAAAGCGAACCCGAGAAAAGAAATGCCACTATAGTATATGCAGGCGGTGACGATCTTTTTATAGTGGGAGCCTGGGATGATATCATAGGTTTTTCCGTAGACCTTAAACATTCTCTTGAACGCTATAGCCAAGGTAAGCTCACCCTCTCTGCGGGTATAGGTATCTACCCCGATAAATTTCCTATATCGGCTATGGCAGAGCAAACAGGAGAGTTGGAACACCTAAGTAAGACCTACAATAACGAAAGTAAAAACAGTGTAACACTTTTCGGCGAGGGAATATACGACCCTAACGATAAGGAAGGCAGAGAAAAATATATCTTCGAAAACACCTATCATTGGGATGAATTTATAGACGAAGTATTGTTAGAAAAGCTTTTCGCCTTGCAACAGTACATAAAGAATAATGACGAACACGACAAGGCGCTTCTTTACAAAATGTTGCAACTTATTCGCGACAGGAAAAAAGAAGATAAGCTTAACATATCACGTTTTACTTATCTTGTTGCAAGAATGTCTCCCGATAAGGAGAACACGGAAGAAGTTGATGCATACAATTATTTCGCACAAAAAATGTACCAATGGATAAGGGATGAAAAACATTGCAGGCAACTTGTAACGGCGATATACCTTTATGTATACATGAACAGAGAAAGGACGGAGGAATATGAGTAAAGCACTTGACAAACAAAGCTATGTTGATGAGGCGGAAAAAGTCATATTAAAATTGGATAAGGATAAACATGATAAAATAAAACTTACCACAAATAAAATAAGAAATATACTTACCCTCATAAACGAACTGTATGCTATGGTAAACAGAAGCGATAAAAAAATGGATGAAGACCTTAAAAGCCGTATACAGTATACAAGAATGAGGATAGTGTATGAGGCGGGAAGAGATGAAAATGTTAAGGAACTCTGCATCAAATCACAACTTTTGGATCATCTCAAAAATATAGGTGATGATACCGAAGACTTACTTCTTGTTTGTCACTACATGGAAGCTCTTGTGGCATACCACAAATACTATACTACAGAAAAATAAGGGGGTAACACTATGTTTGCAAAGATATTGATAAAAGGTAA
Organism: Bacillota bacterium; assembly: GCA_017444985.1. Taxonomy (GTDB): domain Bacteria; phylum Bacillota; class Clostridia; order Lachnospirales; family CAG-274; genus UBA3680. The sequence continues at coordinate 3,629 of JAFSVK010000013.1, read as the reverse complement.
AATTGAACTTGTTACGGGTATGCACATCGGTACGGGAGGCGAGTTTGCGGCTATAGGTGCGGTGGATTCTCCCGTTATACGAGATACTCTTACTAATTTGCCCATAATACCGGGTAGCAGTCTAAAGGGAAAACTACGCTCCATGCTTGCAAGAAAGTATTCCCCTACCGCAGGTATAGCGGATAACGACGATGAAAGAATAAAAAGGCTCTTTGGCAGTGCCGACAGGACCTCAAAGAAAAATCCCGCAAGTAGGCTTATATTTTCCGATATGCACATATCTAATTTAGACGAATTAAAGAGTAAAAATATAATATTGCCTACCGAAACAAAATTTGAAAATACCATAAACCGCCTTTCGGGAGTGGCAAATCCAAGACAGATAGAGCGTACCATAAGGGGTTGCCAATACAATATGGAGATAGTTTACAACCTTTCGGATGAAAACGAGGCTAAAGAAGATATGGAGCTCCTTGCAGAGGCTATGCAGCTTTTAAAGTACGACTATATCGGAGGCCACGGCTCCAGAGGCTATGGTAAGGTGGTTTTTAAAGCTGTGGAGGCAGATACCGTTGTGGGAGATGTGGATGCCGCCTTGTTGGAAGAAATAAACAACACCTTAAAGGATGTGAACTGATATGAACTATTACATATACAGGCTTATTTTTAAGACCCCCGTTCATTTCGGTAACGGTAGGTTAAACGGAAGTATGGGTGTAATATATGCGGATACCCTTTTTTCCGCCCTGTGTTGCGAGGCTGTTATGCTCTACGGACAAGAGGGAGCAAAAATGCTCTATGATGCCACAGAGGAGGGTAAACTCCTTCTTTCCGATACCATGCCTTGTAGTGACAAACTTTACCTTCCAAAGCCTATGACCTTAATTGAAAGCAACGACAGAGGAGATTCAAGTTTAAAAAAGAAGTTTAAAAATTTAAAATATATTCCCGTAGAAGATCTTAAAAGCTACCTTATGGGAAACTATACACCAAAGGAAACTTACTTCGGCAAAGAAGATATACGTGGTTGTGTACATATTAAAGACGAAGAAGACCCCGAACCCTTTGATGTAGGCATATATGACTTTATACACAACGAAAAAGGAAAACAAGGTGCGGGGCTTTACTTTATAGCTGCTCTGTCGGCGGATTTTGTAAATACCTTCGATGATATTATGACATCTCTTTCATATTCGGGTATAGGAGGCAAAAGATCCTCGGGCTACGGGAAATTTGACTTTGTTAAAAAAGAAAATACATCCTTGCAAAAAAGGCTTGAGGGAGATTTTAAGCTTTATATGTCTCTTTCTCTGTCTATGAGCGAGGGCGAGGAATTAAAGAGTATAATGCCAAACGCAAGCTATGAGCTTATAAAACGCAGTGGCTTTGTATTTTCGGAAAATTATGCAGACACACCTCTCAAAAAAAGAGATATGTATTGCTTTAAGAGCGGTGCCTGTTTCGACAGAAGATTTAAGGGTAGGGTCTTTGATGTTTCCGCAAACGGAAAACATCCCGTCTACCGCTATGCAAAACCGCTTTTGTTTGGTATAATGTAGGGGGTGGTGATATGCTTAAATGTTATAAAGTAAAACTAAAAACACTTGCTCCCGTACATATAGGCAGCGGGCAGGATATACAAAAATCGGAGTATGTCTATGATAGAAATACGGGTACGCTCTATGTTTTAGATACATATAAACTTTTTGAAGGTTTAAAAAAGCGTGGCCTTTTAGACAGCTTTGAAGAGTTTATGTTAAGAAGTCCCGAGGTTACAATGACAGAATTTGTAGAAAAAAAAGGTATAAATTACTATAAAGATTGGGCAAGGTACAGCTGTATCGTAGGAAAAACCAAAAAATACACCAACCCTATAAAAGCCTTTATAAAGGATGCCTACGGTATGCCCTATATTCCGGGGAGCAGTTTAAAAGGTGTAATAAGAAATGCTCTTTTATCCACAATTTTAAGGCAGAAAAATGAGCTGTTTACGGAAATAGCAAACGAGGTGGAAACAGAAAGAAAAGGTAAAAACTATCTGTCAAGGCAATCAACAAAGTTGGATGAAAAAGTATTCCACACAGCAAGAAAAGACGAAGAGGGTAAGCCCTACACAGACTTAAGCAATGCAGTAAACAGTAAGCTTCGTGGGCTTATTATAAGTGACAGTACTCCCGTATCGATAGATTCCCTTACCGTATGCGGTAAAGAAGATATGATGAAGGACGGGAACACCAAAAATATAAGCTTACTGAGGGAGTGCCTTGCGCCGGATACAGAGCTGGAGTTTACAATGACACTTGATACCGATGTTTTTAAATACAGTGCCGAGACCCTTGAAAAAGTGGTAAAATATCAATACACTCACTTAAAAAATTCATACTTAAACCATTTCCAAGGTAACCTAAAGACCGATGCTTTGGGCGGTGCATTGCTTTTTATGGGCGGAGGTACAGGCTATGTAAGTAAGACAGCCACATATTCTCTCTTTTACGAAAAGGATAGCAATAAAAAAGCTGTAAAAAATACAGGTAAGATATTGCACAATGTTTTTTACAGGGACAATATAAATCCTCGTATGAAAAAAATGGCATCACATGAGGAGGATCTCAGAATTCACGGCATATCGCCAAGGGTCAGAAAATGCACCAAATATAAAGGCCAACTGTATGATATGGGCTTGTGTAAGATAAGTTTTCAGCCGATGTGATAAATATGCGGGTTTGAGGGGTGTTTTTGCAATGAAAAAGTGTATAGATCATAAAAATAAGTTTTCAGCCGCAAACACCCCCTACAGCCCCGATCATAACAGAGTTTCCAAAGGTAGAGTATAAATAGATAGTTCCCCGAAAGGGGACGGAAACTAGTTGCAACGATACCACTTGAACAGCGGTATATCTAAATAGTATAAATAGATAGTTCCCCGAAAGGGGACGGAAACGCTTTTAGCTGTGAGTACCTGCGAGCTTCCTTCTTGGTATAAATAGATAGTTCCCCGAAAGGGGACGGAAACTCTCCGTAGCTTTGTGCTGTGAGCCACTTCTTAAGTGGCTGTATAAATAGATAGTTCCCCGAAAGGGGACGGAAACTGAGGGAGTGTACCACCCCTCGATTATGGCGTTTTCGTATAAATAGATAGTTCCCCGAAAGGGGACGGAAACCACGGAGGCGTGTTGATAATTGTCGGGGTGTACAGCACACGTATAAATAGATAGTTCCCCGAAAGGGGACGGAAACCGGTATAGCAGCCGCCCCCGCTGTTAGGGTGTGTGATGTAGTATAAATAGATAGTTCCCCGAAAGGGGACGGAAACTTCATTTTTCTTCCTCCTTGAAATTTTTTTCATCAAGGTATAAATAGATAGTTCCCCGAAAGGGGACGGAAACCAAACGGTATGTAACCGTCAATTCACACCCCGCCGCCAAGGTATAAATAGATAGTTCCCCGAAAGGGGACGGAAACCGGAAACCCCGATAACGATAGATACTTCGGGGTAGAGCTTGGTATAAATAGATAGTTCCCCGAAAGGGGACGGAAACCCAAACTGCTGCATCGACGAAGCATAAGCCGGGCATTTGTATAAATAGATAGTTCCCCGAAAGGGGACGGAAACCACACTTCACCAAGTT
>JAFSVK010000132.1 GCA_017444985.1 Bacillota bacterium | reverse complement strand
TGAAAATCGTCTTCTTGTGATGCAATTTTTTCTTGAAATTATAATTCTTATTCTACCTCATCATTTTTTTGATAATAATTGATTATAAAAATGTAGCTAAAGGATTTCTTTATTTCCTTAACTTAATGACATTGGGTTCCCATTATATAAATTCATTTTCTTACAGCCAAATTACCTTTTATCGGGCTCATTTTCCGTATGAATATTGGATTCATTGAAGAATATGACTTTATTGCTTGTTGAAGTTTGTGTTATACTGCCAACAAAGCTTAGGAATTCTGCTCGCGTGCTGCCACGACATCCAAAAGGTAGCAAGGGGTAAAGAACTTGTCCATAAACTGGTAGTAGCCGAGCAACGGAAGCACAGCCTTGTACTGGTCTGTCAGCAGATCTTGTTCGATATGCAGGTCATCAGGTCCTGCGATGACCAAAACGTTTTGCTCATTTGCCGAATACGCTTTCCAGTCGATTTGGTCTGTTGACGGGTTGCCGCAGCGTGCAAAATTGGTCCACGTCTGCTGAACGGCATTGAAGATCTCATCGGGGATGTTCGTACCGTTGAAACTGCTTCCTGTTCCGACACCGCGTAGGTTGAACACGAACACGAGTTCTACTGAATGTGCAGCTCCCACGTCCGCATCACTGCCCGGATACGACCAGTAGTAACAGAATGTCTTGTTGAATGCGCTCTGCACGTCGAGCTGTTGAAGCATGGGAACTCTAAACATAAGTTCGTTTATAAACTCCGTCTCAATAAGCCCGGGCTCTTGGGAACGGCAGACCCTATGGAATTCCTCGTAATACTTCTTGTCTTCTTCTTTCAGATAGGGAACTGCGTCACCTACGGCGCGCTGGGCGAATATCTTTTGCTCTTCTATGCTCAGCATCGCACCCTCACCCATGAACAGCCTTGCCTCGTCGGCTGTGCTGCCTGCCATAATGGATATGTGCTTTGCATAGCCTTTCTTATATAGTTCGATCGGTGCTTCGGGAAGTACTTCGGTTCCGTAGTAAGGGCAGGATGTGAACTTGCCGACTGCATTGACATATGCCTCTTGAAGTTTTTCTTCGCTCAGTGCCATAATGTCGTCCATGGTCTTGCAGCCTGTGTACTCGAGCAATGCCTTGGTTTTGCCCTGTGCGGCTTCACAGTCTACGGGAAACGCCAGAGTGGTCGAGCCGCTTTGAGCGATGACCTTTTGGAAATATTGGTTTGCCTCTTTTAAGACGGGAAGAATGGAAACCGAGCCACCGCCTGCGCTTTGCCCGAATATGGTCACATTGTCGGGGTCTCCGCCGAAAGCGGCGATGTTCTCATGTACCCACCGAAGTGCCATAGCCTGGTCGAGCAGACCGTTACAGGGCGCTGTCTTGAAGTTTTCGCCGCCGGGTACCGATGAGAGATCCATGAAACCGTACATATTCAAGCGGTAATTGATATTCACCATGATGATGTCGCTGTGTGCCTGAACGAGGTTTGCTCCGCTGTAGGATGCCTGTGAGCCCGAGCCGACAACGTACGCTCCGCCGTGAATCCAAACCATTACGGGTTTCTTCTCGGTCTTGTCATCGGTGTTGAGCCAGATGTTCAGGTACAGACAGTCCTCGGAACGTAGCTTTTGTACGCAATCGGGATAGCCTTCCGAGCCGAAAGCGCCCTTTCCGTAGTACCTTGCCTCGAATACTTTGTCATTCGCATCCACGTACTCAGGCGCTTTGAAGCGGCGCTCGCCTACGGGCGGCTTTGCATAGGGGATGCCCAGCCATGATGCGACCCCGTGTTCCTCGGTTCCGACGAAGGTGCCGTTTACGCACTTCACGGCATGAGCCATGTCGTAATCTCCTGTTATTTCGCTGTTTAAGTATTCGTATTGCTCGAACCTTACCAAATCTTTAAATTCCCTTTTCGTATCACTCATTGTTTTGTTCTCCTTTCAATTTATTCTTTGTTTTAAATAATTAATTTTACTATGTTCTCGTCATTGTAAATACCCGTTGTATTATTCTCAACACTCATTTTTTTATTATCCTCCTTTCTTATGATGTTTCCTTTTGAGTGTTTTACCTCGTCCTTGATTTTCTTTACTTGGAGCATCCTTACAAGTATCATAAACGCCTTGGTGGTTCATGGCGTGTTTGGTTAATTGAATTGATGGTTTCGGTAGACATTCTCTAACCGCAGTGCCCTCCGTAACAAATATGATGGGTCGAGGAGAGGGGCAAGCTCTTTCTCCGCCATTGCAAGAGTAGCGATGGTACGACCTTTTTCAAGACGGATTTGTATGATCCTGTGTTTAAATTTGGGTTTGTAATTCTGTCATATAATAACTCATTTCACAATTGATCATAATTATTGGTTACTCATGTTACGGCAAGAATAATCACAACAGTATTCCATGCGATGAAAGTTAGGTGGTTTCAAATTTATCGGATTCCGAACTATATAATGCTATTCAATGTTTTGTTGCCATATTTACATATCGGTTGTATATTACCGCCGGGTTTGTAATTGGAATAAAACAGTTGTGATCGTGGAAATTTTGCTTGTATTTGTGTATGGATCTCATGATGATAACCAACAATATAATAGTCGAATTCTTATGTATATATTTTCCTTATACTAAAATAGCACGTTTACTATATAGAGTATTGTATCATATATTTTACAAAGTATCAACTAAAAAAATATATAAATTATTTTATTTGGACTATGATGCAAAGCGAGGTATGCCCAAAAATCCTATGGTAAAATTTAAACACGGACTGGGTAAAGCTTACAACGGGAGATTATGTCAGAAATGTTGATATTTAATTTACGGATCTTGGAAATGCGGTAGACGTGTGCTTTGCAGGCGGATTTTGTCAATGCCGTTTCAAGCGGAAGTGAATGTAGTGTAACGGAAGTTGTCCGGAAAGATAAAGACGGCAATGAGATATCTCGGAATACGGTTTAAAAATCGGGTGCAAAATACAATATTCACTTTAAATGCAAGTTTGACAGTGGACAGAGTTTTATTGATCCTTTGACCATAAAAGTGATTAGAAAAGGCAACACCGCAAGTTTTTATTTAGCTTATACTGTACCCGAACGTTCTTTTGAAAATGGCGATATAGACAGGAACGGTGAGATAAACGGTGTGGATACAAGCCTTTGGCTTAAATATCTGAGCACTTAGGCAAAATTGACCAACAGTCAGTCAGAACTTGCAAAAGTGACCGACGATATCGAAGTTGATATGTTTGATGTTATAGCAATTTTTAGGCAACACTGATTTAAGGGTACCTCTAAAAACTCATAAATCGTAAAATTGGCTATCTTGCCCGAGTACGTCGTCAATGTCTCTCACCAATGCTCTACATTGGCTTCGAGCCATTTCCTAGTCCTCGAACAAGCTATCTCAATTTTACTTCAATAGCACTTTTTAGAGGCACCCTTTATAAATAAACAAGGGCTGCGAAAACATATCCTTGTTTTTCACAGCCCCGTAAACTTTGGGTGATATATTACATCATTCCGCCCATTCCGCCTGCGGGCATGGGAGGCTCGGGCTCTTTGATATCCGCTACTACAGCTTCTGTTGTAAGTATTGTGGAAGCTACGGAGTTAGCATTTAAAAGAGCGCTTCTTGTTACCTTTGTAGGGTCTATGATACCGTCTGATACCATATCTACATATTTATTTGTAAGAGCGTTGAAACCGTGACCGTCTTCAAGCTTCTTAACTTCGTTTACTATAACGGAGCCTTCAAGACCTGCATTTACGGAGATCTGGTATAAAGGAGCCTCAAGTGCCTTAAGTATTATGGAAGCACCTGTCTTTTCATCTCCCTCAAGAGAAGAAACTACCTTCTCAACAGCGGGGATACAGTGGATGTATGCAGAACCACCGCCTGAGATGATACCCTCTTCAACAGCTGCCTTTGTAGCCGCAAGAGCATCCTCCATACGAAGTTTCTTTTCCTTAAGTTCCATTTCGGTAGCGGCGCCTACTTTAATAACTGCTACACCGCCTGCAAGCTTGGCAAGTCTTTCCTGAAGTTTCTCCTTGTCAAAATCGGAGGTGGAAGCTTCAAGCTGTGCTTTGATCTGAGCCACTCTGTTGCTTATTTCCGTCTTATCTCCCGCACCGTCTACTATTATGGTGTCATCCTTGGAGATGTTTACACTCTTAGCCTGACCCAATACATCAAGGGTAGCATCCTTAAGCTCAAGACCTACCTCGCTGGAGATAACCTGTCCGCCTGTTAAAACGGCAATATCCTTAAGCATTTCTTTTCTTCTGTCACCGAAGCCGGGAGCCTTTACGGCTACACAGTTGAATGTACCTCTGAGCTTGTTGACGATAAGTGTTGTAAGAGCCTCGCCCTCTACATCTTCTGCTATTATAAGAAGCTTCTGACCTGTCTTTACTACCTGCTCAAGAAGGGGAAGTATTTCCTGGATGTTGCTTATTTTCTTATCTGTAATGAGTATGTAGGGATTGTCAAGGTTAGCAACCATCTTTTCCATATCTGTAGACATATAAGGTGAAAGATAGCCTCTGTCAAACTGCATACCTTCAACCATTTCAAGCTCGGTCTCGATACCCTTTGACTCTTCTACTGTGATAACACCGTCGTTGGAAACCTTTTCCATAGCGTCTGCTATCATCTTACCTACTTCCTCATCCGCTGCGGAAATGGAAGCTACCATAGCAATGTGGTTCTTGCCGTTTACGTTTTGGCTCATTCCCTTTATAGCCTCAACAGCGGCACTTGTAGCCTTGGACATACCCTTTCTTAATATTATGGGGTTTGCACCTGCCGCAATGTTTTTAAGACCTTCCTGTATCATAGCCTGAGCAAGTACGGTAGCTGTAGTGGTACCGTCACCTGCTACATCGTTTGTTTTTGTAGCTACTTCCTTTACAAGCTGTGCGCCCATATTTTCCATAGCATCTTCAAGTTCAATGTCTTTTGCGATGGTAACACCGTCGTTTGTTATAAGGGGAGTACCGTACTTTTTGTCAAGTACAACGTTTCTTCCCTTAGGTCCTAAAGTTACCTTTACTGTATCTGCAAGCTTATTTACACCTGCTTCAAGAGCTTTTCTTGCTTCTACCGCATACTTTATTTCTTTTGCCATTTCTACTACCTCCGATATTACTCAACAACAGCAAGGATGTCGCTGTCTTTAACGATAATGTATTTTTCACCGTCATTCTTAACTTCGGTACCTGCGTATTTGGAGTAAACTACCTTATCTCCCACATTTACGCTTACCTTAACCAACTTACCGTCTACTTCGGCACCGGGGCCTACTGCTATAACTTCAGCCTCGGAAGGCTTCTCCTTGTTATCGCCTGTCAATATAATACCGCTTTGAGTTGTTTCTTCTGCTTCCAACTGCTTTAACACAACTCTGTCATGTAATGGTCTTAACATTTATAATTACCTCCGTGTTTTTGTTTTGTTAGCACTCAACTAAGTCGAGTGCTAAATTGTTATTATAATATTCTATATACTTTGTTTTTGCAAGTTTGTAATTTTGAGTAAAACAGAGTGATTTTGCATAAAATCGCATTAAAGATACAGTTATCTCTAAATATCTTGAGATTTTGATTACAAATGAAATAACTGCGTTTTTGCTTGTATGGGGGAAGGGCAAAAAAAGAGAGTGAAAAATGTTTTTCACACCCAAGGGTACCTCTAAAAAGTGCTATTGAAGTAAAATTGAGATAGCTTGTTCGAGGACCGGGAAATGGCTCGAAGCCAATGTAGAGCATCGGTGAGAGACATTGACGACGTACTCGGGCAAGATAGCCAATTTTACGATTTATGAGTTTTTAGAGGTGCCCCCAAATAAAAAAACCGTAGGAAAAAATCCCTACGGCTAAAAATATGTTATTCAAAAATTACTGAGCAGCAACTTCGCTTGCTACTTCTGAAGCAACTTCGCTTGTTACTTCTGAAGCAACTTCGCTTGCTACTTCTGAAGCAACTTCGCTTGCTACTTCTGAAGCAACTTCGCTTGTAACCTCAGCGCCATCCTCAACAGCTTTGCTTGCATCTTCAACTACTTCGTCTAAAGCAACGGAAGCATCCTCTGTCTCACTTGTAACTTCGCTGGCAGCCTCGCTTGCTGCCTCTGTACCGTTTGCACCGTTTGCAGCGGGTGTTGTTGCAGCAGAGTTACCGCAAGCTGTAAGAGCTGCACAAAGAACTACTGCGCTTACTGTTAATGCTAAAATTTTTTTCATTTTGAATAAACCTCTTTTCAATTATTTTGTTTTTCGAAATTTGAAACCGTATCTGTTTCAAATTTTGCCTACGGTGTGCATTATAGTACAAATAAAATAATATGTCAATAGAAAATTGTTCACACATATTAAAATTTTTTATTAAGAAAAATATACAAAATGATAATAAATATTGTCTCATTTTAAAAAAACAATAAAATATCTTAAATAGAGGGCAAACACCTGTACTCTATGGGATGCTATGTACAATGAAACGAAATAGGTAAAGAAAAAAGATCTTCTTTTTACTCAAACCGTATGATTTTTGATAGCTGTTTTTTAGTTGAATATCACAACTTTTGGCAGAGCCAAAAGCCGATTACCGTGCAATCGTCCGCATCTATACTTTCTGCAATAAATTGATGAGTGACACATAATAAAGTGACACATAATAATAGGAAACTATTGCTTTATTTTTTGAAATGATGTAATTTTACTAAAATTTTTCTTGACATCGGTTTAAAAAAGTGGTAATATACTGTTCGTGCCAATAATGACGGTCACATGGGAGCATAGCTCAGCTGGGAGAGCATCTGCCTTACAAGCAGAGGGTCATAGGTTCGAGCCCTATTGTTCCCATTATGGCGAGATAGCTCAGTTGGCTAGAGCACGCGGTTCATACCCGCGGTGTCGAGGGTTCGAATCCCCCTCTCGCTATCGATAAGCTTCCGAAGCTTTTGCTTTGGAAGCTTTTTCTTGTTTTTACGGAAAATTATGTTATAATGTTAGAAAATATTTGATCAATATTTGATTTTTGCGAGAAAGGAGAAGGAATATGATACTTGATAAGTTTTCACTTAAAGATAAAGTAGCTGTTGTTACGGGAGCCAATACCGGACTCGGGCAGGGCATATCCGTAGCTCTTGCTCAGGCGGGAGCAAAGGTGTGCGGTGCGGCAAGAAGATCCTGCGAAGATACGGCAAAGAAGATAGAAGACTTTGGTGGAGAGTTTAAAGAGATAATAGCGGATCTCTCCGATAGAAAGAGTGTTGATATACTGCTCTCGGAAGCCCTTGAAGCCTATGGTAGGGTAGATATACTTGTAAACAATGCGGGCATGATACTGAGAGAAGACAGCGTAAATGTTTCGGATGAGTATTGGTACAAGGTTATAGAGCTTAACCAAAACACGGTATTTTTCTTGTGCAGAGAGTTTGGTAAACATTTTATTTCACAAGGAGGAGGCAAGATCATAAATATTGCTTCCATGCTAAGCTTCCAAGGGGGTATAAGGGTAGCAAGCTACTGTGCAAGTAAGTCTGCGGTGGCGGGCTTAACAAAGGCTCTTGCCAATGAATGGGCAAAGTACAATATAAATGTAAATGCCATAGCACCGGGTTATATGGCTACAAACAACACTTCACAGCTGAGAAGCGACGAGGACAGATCCGAGGCAATAATAGAGAGGATACCTGCGGGAAGATGGGGTACACCCGAGGATATAGCGGGAGCTGCGGTATTTTTGTCAAGTGAAGCTTCTTCCTATATAAACGGCTTTACTTTGGCTGTAGACGGCGGATGGCTTGCGAGGTAAAAATGGGCGGTTTTTTTATAACATTTGAAGGTACGGACGGATCGGGAAAATCTACACAGATAGAGCTTTTAAATAAATACTTTACCGAAAACGGTTATGAATCCTTGGTTGTAAGAGAGCCCGGAAGTACACCCATAGGAGAGAAAATAAGAGATATTATTATAGATAAAGAAAATAAAGACATGGGGCATATCACAGAGGCTCTGCTTTATGCGGCGGCAAGGGCGCAGCTGGTGGAAAAGGTGATAGTACCCGCTTTACGAAATGGCAAAATAGTTATATCCGACAGATTTTTGGACTCAAATGTGGCATATCAGGGCTACGGCAGAAATCTGGGCGAAGATGTCATAAAAGATATAAACAAATATGCCGTAAACTCCTTGGAGCCCGATGTGACATTCTTTTTAAAAACAGACCCCGAGGAATGTATGAAGAGAATGGACTCTACAAGGGAACTTGACAGGCTTGAAAGTGAAAAGGCATATTTTCATAAAAAGGTATATGAGGGCTATATAAATATAGCAGAGGAAAATAAAGAGAGAGTGGTGGTACTTGAGGGAAGAGATACTATCGAGAACATACACCAAAGTATAGTATCCCACCTTAAGAACATATACAAGGCAAGGAGTATATAAGTGTTGGATTTTGACACGGTCAAAGGCCATGAAGATATTATAAGGGTACTTAAAAATTCCATAGTACAAAAGCAAGTAAGCCATGCCTATATTTTCGACGGTATGGAGGGTGTGGGTAAAAGGACTTTGGCAAAGGCATTTGCCAAGTCTTTGCAATGCGAAAAAGGCGGAGCTATGCCCTGCGGAGAATGTGAAAGCTGTCGAAGTTTCGAGAACGGAACAAACCCCGATGTATTCTATATAGAAAGAGAAAAAAAGAATATGACGGTGGATATTATAAGAGAGGACATTACCCGCAGGCTTGAAACGGCGCCCTACAGCAATAAATACAAAATATTTATTGTAAATGAGGGAGATACCATGAACGAAGCCGCTCAAAACGCCTTTTTAAAGACTTTGGAAGAGCCTCCCGAGTATGCTGTGTTTATAATACTTTGCCGTAACTTTGCCAGGTTTATAGCTACGGTACTTTCAAGGTGCATAATATTTAAACTTCACCCTTTAAGCTATGAGACGGTAGCGGAATTTGTGGCAAAGGAGAAGGGTATCCCCCTTGCGGAGGCTCTTGTTTATGCCAAGTATTCCTCGGGAAGCATAGGCAAGGCTTTAAGCTTTATAGATGATGAGGAGTTTAAGGAAAAAAGAGAGTACGCCTTTTCCCTTGTGGATAATATTGAAAAAGCTTCGGATATAAACACCGTTTGCCTTCTCTCGGAAGACCTTTCGAAAAGAGGGGATGTTTCCGAAATATTCGATATTATATATATGATATACAGGGATTGCCTTGTTTATAAGGCTACGGGAAGTGTCAAAAGACTTATACAAACGGAAAAGAAAGATTTTATAGTTTCCCTTGCAAAGGCTAAAAGCTACAAAAGTATAGCGAATACAGCCGATGCCATAGGAGACACCCTAAAGAGGATAAGTTACAATGCCGATGTTAAATTGGTATCGGAATCTTTGTTTTTAAAAATGAAGGAGAAATAATGAAAGTAGTAGGAGTCAGATTTAAAAAAATAGGAAAGATATATTATTTTGATCCTTTGGATATGGCTATCGAAAAGGACAGCGGTGTTGTGGTGGAGACCTCAAGGGGCGTAGAGTACGGAACGGCTGTGGTCGTTGATAAGGATGTGGAAGAAAGCGAGACTTTCTCTCCCCTTAAGCCCGTAATAAGGATAGCTACCGAGGAAGACCGCAAAAAGAACGAGGAAAACAAGGCAAAAGAAAAAGAAGCCATAAATATATGCAAGGAAAAAATAAAGTACAGAAAGCTTCAAATGAAGCTTATAGACTGCGAGATAACCTTTGACGGCGGTAAGATGATATTTTATTTTACGGCGGATGGCAGAATAGATTTCAGAGACCTTGTAAAGGACTTGGCGGCAATATTTAAGACTCGTATAGAATTACGCCAGATAGGTGTAAGAGATGAGGCAAAAATGGTAAACGGCATAGGTATATGCGGTAGAAGTTTATGCTGTGCCACATTTTTGGGAGATTTTCAGCCTGTAAGTATCAAAATGGCAAAAGATCAGGGCCTTTCCCTTAATCCCACCAAAATATCGGGAGTTTGCGGCAGACTTATGTGTTGTCTTAAATACGAACAGGATACTTACGAAGAACTTCTGAAGGATATGCCGGGAGAAGGTGACATTATTTTGACCCCCGACGGCGAGGGAGAGGTAATATCCGTAAGCGTTTTGAGACAGCTTGTAAAGGCGGTAGTCAAAAAAGAAAACAAAAACGATGTGGATGTAGGCTTCTACAGTGCCGAGGAAGTAAGGATATTAAAGAGAAGACACAGAAAAGAAGAAAGAAAAGAGGATTATTCCGATTTTGAATAATGAAAGTTATCTTTTAGAGGGAGAGAGGCTTGACGATCTGCAACTGTGCGGCTACTACCTGATACAAAATCCCTCTCTGTTTTGCTTCGGTATGGATTCGGTGCTTTTAAGCAACTTTGCCAAGGTAAAAAAAGGCGGAAAAATGTTGGACCTTTGCAGTGGCAACGGGGTCATACCCATACTTATGAGTGCCAAAAACAAGGCGGAAAGCTATAAGGGTATAGAGTACCAAAAACAGAGCGTTGATATGGCGGAAAGAAGCATAAAGCTAAACGGCATTGAGGAAAAGGTATCTGTTGTAAAGGGAGACATTCTCTGTATTAAAGACATAGAGGAGAGAGGTACCTACGATACCGTGACCTGCAATCCCCCTTATATGCTTTCGGGTCAAGGGTCGGAAAATGAAAATGAGAGCCTCTATATTGCAAGGCATGAGGTGAAATGCACCTTAAAAGATGTATTTGAGGCGGCTTCCTACGCCCTTAAATACGGCGGGAAATTTTACATGGTACATCGCCCCGAAAGGCTTTGTGATATTATGTATTTTTCAAGAAAGTATGATATGGAAGTGAAAAAAATAAGGTTTGTACTTCCGAGAGAGAACGCTACTCCCTCTCTTGTACTTTCGGAACACATAAAAGGCGGAAAGCCTTCTCTGGACATACTACCCTCCTTTATAGTTTACGATAAAAACAATAACTACACCGAAAGCTTTAAAAATATGTACTACGGACATCTCTGATACTGATTCGGTGTAGGAAACTTTGTATTTATAAGAATAATTTGTAGGGAACGACCCGCGTGTCGTTTCGATGGGAGAAGCAATTATTTTTATCCTAAAAAACATAAAGGTTTTAGGGGTAAAATACTTTATAGGTGTTATAGAATTTATTATAAAAACCTTTTGCCGAAAAATGTAAAGATATTGACATTTTATTTTGGTTTGATATAATATAGCTTCTTGAGGAGGTGTGGAGATGAGGTTTGTAATAGTTACGGGAATGAGCGGAGCGGGAAAATCCACCGTGCTTAAATTCCTGGAGGATTTCGGCTTTTTTTGCGTAGATAATCTTCCTCCGGATCTCATGCCTAAGTTTATAGAAATATGTAACGGCTCAAACGATATAGAAAACGTTGCCCTGGGTATAGATATAAGAGGGGGCAAGATGTTCGGCAGGCTCTCAAAAATACTTTCAGAGGTAATGAGTGAGAGCGGTAAGTTTGAAATACTCTTTCTTGATTGCGACAATGAAGTTCTTCTTAAAAGATACAAGGAAACAAGAAGGGCTCATCCCTTATCCGAAAAGGGTGAGAGGATAATTGTAGGCATAAAAAGGGAAAGAGAGCTTTTAAACGATATCAAAAATCATGCCAGCTATATCATAGATACCTCCTATATGCTCTCAAGACAGCTGAGGGTGCAGCTAAGCGACATATTTATGGACAATAAGGAATTTAATTCCCTTATGATAACCGTAATGAGTTTCGGCTTTAAATACGGCATACCCTCGGACTGCGATCTTGTCTTCGACGTAAGATTTATACCAAATCCCTACTATATTACGGATCTTCGTCGTCTTACCGGAAATGACAAGCCCGTAAGGGATTTTGTTATGAACTGTGAAGAGGCGGAGGAGTTTTCCAAAAAACTTGTGGATCTTTGTGAGTTTTTGATACCTAACTATATTAAAGAGGGTAAAAATCAGCTTGTAATAGGTATAGGCTGTACAGGAGGCAAGCACAGGAGCGTGACCCTTGCAAATGTTTTGCATGAGAATTTAAAGGGCGACGGTTACAGTGCACTTATAGTTCACAGAGATATTGACAAAGACTCAAAGAAATGATATTATAAGCGGTGGGGTTTTTGTACCGCTTATAAATGTACAGAGGTACGAAAAATGTCTTTTTCAAAGACTGTCAAAGAAGAGATACTTTCCTGTTCTTTACGGGCAAGACACTGCATACTTGCAGAACTATCCGCTTTTATAAATATATGTGCAAGCCTTGATACAAGGGATGTGGTATTACATATCCACAGTGAAAACGAGGCAGTACTGAAAAGGATAGGTGCAGATATTGAAAGTGCCTTTAACTTCAAAGTAAAGTACGGAAAAAACAATATTTCAATAGTTGATAAAAACAATATTTACGCTCTTTTAAAGGCTACGGGAGCGGATCCCGTGAAAAAAGAGGGTACCGAGGGTTCGGATGCTTTTGTTCTTAAGCTGGATTGTTGCAAGAGGGCATACATAGCGGCGGCTTTCCTTTGTTGCGGTTCCGTATCCGATCCCGAAAAGAATTATCATTTGGAATTTGTGCTTCCTTCTGAAAAAAAAGCCAACTTCTTAAAAAAGCAGTTGGAGTACTTTGAAATAAAGGCAGGTATAACCAAGAGGAAAAATCACAGTATACTTTACATAAAAGAGGGAGAAATGATAGTTGATACCTTGAATGTCATTTCGGCACACAAGGCTCTGCTTTCCATGGAAAACTCCCGAGTTGTAAAGGAAATGCGAAACAATGTGAACCGCATCGTAAACTGTGAAACGGCAAATATAAACAAAATAGTTTCCGCGGCTGTAAGGCAGTTGGAGGCTATAAGTTATATAGAAGAGAAAATAGGGCTTGACAGCCTGGACAAAAATCTTTCGGAAACGGCAAAACTCAGAAAGCTGTATCCGGATCTGGGGCTTAAGGAATTGGGAGGACTTTTCTCAAAACCGATAGGGAAATCCGGGGTAAACCATAGACTTAAGAAAATATGTGATATTGCAGATGGCTTGAAAGGAGAAAAACAATGGTAGAGCGAGAATTAACGGTAGGTTCAAGTATGTTGGAAAGACCTGTGGCATTACTTGTGCAGACTGCCGGCAGATTTGTAAGCGAGTTACATCTTCAGATGGATAACAAGAATATAAATTTAAAAAGTATCATGGGTGTTATATCCATAGGTACTCTTGCGGGTAATAAAGTTAAAATAACCGCAGAAGGCAGAGACGAATCGGAGGCTTGTAATACCATAGCGGAATTTTTAAGCTAAGGAAAAATATTCTAACTTAACGACAGTGAAAAATAGGAGTATTATGTACCGCCTATCAGAGAGAAACACTCGCGGCTGAAAGGTGTTTTAAGGTAAAGGGCATAAGAAGGTTGATTTGGAGTCGTCCTGAAAGGGCGTATGTGTGGCGTTAACGCTATGTAAAGTGCCCGTTTCAAACGGGAAATAAGGTGGTACCACGGATGCATTTCGCCCTTATGTAAGAGCGGATACATCCTTTTTTTATATTTATATTAAAGCGAGGTTTAGAAATGAAGGAACTGGCAAAAAGCTACAGCCCCTCTCATGAGGATAATATTTACCACAGATGGTTGGATAAGGGCTATTTTCATGCCGAAGTAGATAAGACAAAGGAGACTTTTACAATAGTTATACCCCCTCCGAATATTACCGGACATTTGCACATGGGGCATGCTCTTGATGAGACTTTACAGGATATACTTATAAGATGGAAAAGAATGCAGGGCTACAATACCTTGTGGTTACCCGGTACAGACCATGCCGCCATCTCCACCGAAGTAAAGATAGTAAATCAGATGAAAGAAGAGGGTATCACAAAAGATGATATCGGAAGAGAGGGCTTCTTGGAAAGAGCTTGGAAGTGGAAAGAAGAGTACGGCGGTACCATACTTAATCAGCTTAAAAAGCTGGGCTGTTCCTGTGACTGGGACAGAGAGCGCTTCACCATGGACGAGGGTCTTTCCGATGCTGTACTTACCGTTTTCTGTAAGCTTTACGAAAAAGGTTATATTTACAGAGGAGAAAAGCTTATAAACTGGTGTCCTAAGTGTCAAACCACCATATCCGATGCAGAGGTGGAGCATGAGGACAAACAAGGCGGATTTTGGCATATCAAATATCCTATAAAGGGTACGGACAAGTTTTTGGAGTTTGCTACCACAAGACCCGAGACTATGTTAGGCGATACGGCTATAGCCGTTCATCCCGAGGATGAAAGATATAAAGATGTGGTGGGTCTTACATGTATACTTCCCTTTGTGGACAGAGAGATACCCATTATAGCAGACGAATATGTAGACAGAGAGTTCGGTACGGGTGTAGTTAAAATAACTCCCGCTCACGACCCCAACGACTTTGAAGTCGGGGTAAGACATAAACTGCCTGTTATAAATATTATGAACGATGACGGTACCATAAACGAAAACGGCGGAAAGTTTGCGGGTATGGATCGCTATGAGGCAAGGGAGCTTATCGTTAAAGAGTTGACGGAGATGGGTCTTTTCATAAAGAAAGAGGACATTACCCATGCCGTAGGTACTCACGACAGATGTCACTGCGTTATAGAGCCTCTTGTTAAAAAACAGTGGTTTGTAAAAATGGAAGAGATGGCAAAGCCCGCTCTTGAAGTATACAAAAACGGTTCACTTAAATTTGTACCCGACAGATTCGGTAAAATATATACCCACTGGCTTGAAGACATAAAGGATTGGTGTATTTCAAGACAGCTTTGGTGGGGTCACAGAATACCCGCCTACTACTGCGAGTGCGGAAATATCATAGTGGATAAGAATAAGCCTTGCAGCTGTCCCAAGTGCGGAAGCGAGAATTTAAAGCAGGATGAGGACTGCCTTGATACATGGTTCTCCTCAGCTCTTTGGCCTTTTTCCACCTTAGGTTGGCCCGAAGAAACAGAGGAGCTTAAGCATTTCTATCCCACGGATGTACTTGTTACGGGCTATGATATTATATTCTTCTGGGTAGTTAGAATGGTATTTTCGGCTATTGAACAAACGGGAGAGATACCCTTTAAGACCGTACTCATACACGGCCTTGTAAGAGACAGCCAAGGCAGAAAAATGAGTAAATCCTTGGGTAACGGTATAGACCCTCTTGAGATAATAAGAGATTCGGGAGCGGATGCTTTAAGACTTACACTCGTAACGGGAAATGCTCCCGGTAATGATATGCGTTTCTACGATGAGAGAGTGGAAAACAGCAAGAATTTTGCCAATAAGCTTTGGAATGCTTCCCGTTTTGTAATGATGTATCTGACAGATGAGGAGCCTACCTATAACCCCGAGGAGTTGACATTTGCGGATAAGTGGATATTAAGTAAAGCCAATACCCTTGCAAAGACGGTAACGGCAAACCTTGACTCCTTTGAACTGGGTATAGCCGTACAAAACGTGTACGACTTTATATGGGATGAATACTGCGATTGGTATATAGAAATGGTAAAGCCTCGTCTTTACAACAAAGAGGATAAAAGCAGAAATGCGGCTATATGGACACTTAAAAACGTGCTTATAACAGCACTTAAGCTTCTTCACCCCTTTATGCCTTTTGTAACGGAGGATATTTTCACCTCTCTTCAGGATAAAGAAGAGACTATAATGCTTTCAAGCTGGCCTAAGTACAGCGAAGACTTCGCCTTTGAAAAAGAGGAGAGAGAAACGGAGCTTTTAAAAGAAGCTATAAAGGCTGTAAGAGCAAGAAGAACGGAAATGAATGTACCTCCTTCAAAGAAAGCAAATGTATTTGTTGTAAGCGAGAAGGCTGAGGTAAGAGATATATTTGAAAGAGGCGGTGTATTCTTTAAGACCCTTGCCTATGCGGCAGATCTTTTTGTAAAGGAAAACAATGAGGGTATAGGAGAGGACGCTGTTTGCGTGGTTACCCACGATGCCCTTATATATATGCCTTTTGCGGAACTTGTGGATATGCAAAAGGAAAAGGAAAGACTCACAAAGGAAAAAGAAAAGCTTGAAAAAGAAGTGGAAAGAGTGGAAAAGAAACTTTCGAATCAAGGCTTTGTGGCAAAGGCACCTCAAAAGATAATAGATGAGGAAAAGGCAAAGAAGGAAAAATATTCCGCTATGCTCGAAGAGGTATTAAAACAGCTTTCCGCTTTATAACAGCCTATGGATGTCTTTAAAAAAGATATTAAAAACTACGGGCTTGGCATCTGTGCGGGTTTGGTATTCTGCTTTATTTTAGATCGTATTTTCGGCACTTGCTGTCCTTTAAGGATAATTGCGGGATACCCCTGCCCGGGCTGCGGAGCCTTAAGAAGCGTGAAATGTTTTCTTTCGGGAGATATTTTAGGCTTTTGGAATTATTATCCTCTTATGCCTTTAATATATATTTATGTTGCTTTTTTTGTTATTTTCAGGTATATTATAAAAAGGTTCAATGCCAAAATATTTATGACTCTCATAGTCTGCCTTATTTTGGCATCTCTCGGGGTGTATGCCTACAGAATGGTAAAATACTACCCCAACAAGGAACCTATGGTGTATACGGAAAACAATTTTTTAAACAAAATTAGGGGCTATTGATACAGTTCCGAAGGCAAAGGAGGAATATTTATGGGCATGGATGATAACTACGATCAAGGCGGACAGAACTCGGCATACGATCCCTACGGGCAGGGAACGGGCAACGGTTCAAGTGCCCAAAACGCCGGTAACTATCAAAATACCAACAACGGTGGATATTACCAAAACGGTAACAACGGAGGCTACTACCAAAACAGCAACAATGGTGGCTACTACCAAAACGGTACAAACAACTACCAAGGTGCAAACGGCTACCAAGGAGCAAACAACTACCAAGGCACAAACGGCTATCCCGGTGGGAATATGTATCCAAACTACAACGC
Source organism: Bacillota bacterium (assembly GCA_017444985.1). Taxonomy (GTDB): domain Bacteria; phylum Bacillota; class Clostridia; order Lachnospirales; family CAG-274; genus UBA3680. Next base: position 9,624 of record JAFSVK010000132.1, on the reverse strand, counting down.
CAATATGGGCTGGCCTCACATGACCGTAAAGGATTGGATGTTGTGCTATCTTATACTGCTTATACCCTGTGTTAATATCGTAATGATATTTGTGTGGGCATTTTCGGATAATGAAAATCCCAGCAAGAGATCCTATTTCCAAGCATCCCTTATTTGGGCTCTTATCGTAATCGTGATATACGCCATCATATTTGCGATCTGCGCAGCTGCGGGTGTAGCTATAAACTTGGACAATCTTATATAATACATAAGTTATAATAAGAATAAAGTGAAGGCAAAATCACATGTGCGAGTTGCACAAAAGATAAGCCTTCACTTTGTGCATTTTTAAAGAAATTATTACAAAATTATATCAATCAGAAAAAAAAGCCGTAAAATCGTTGAAAAAAGGCGGATTACTTGCTATAATACCACTTGTGAAATCGCCTGCATAAACCGGAGGGAGTATTTTGCTTAAGAAACAACAGAAAAATGCCAAAAAACGTAAAAATCCGCCGGTAGCCGGAAGAAAGATAGGACGATCTCAAACACAGTCGCCGAAAACAAAGGTGTTGGCTCCGAGCCCCCATGTAAAGAGGGTGCAAAACAAGCCCGACACTCGAGGAAGAAACAGAACGGCTATTCCGGTATATGCACTGATATTCGGCTTCGTATTCCTTTACATAGTGGGTTATACCATAAGATTTGCCACAAGAAAGAATGTTCAGTTTGATACCATACAGTATGGTGCCATAGATACTCCCAATGTTATAAGGGGTGTGGTAATAAGAGATGAACAGGTATATTCCACCGCAAGCGCAGGTCTTGTAGACTACGAGGTGGGGGATAACGAAAAGGTCAAAAAAGGTACCGTTGTTTGCAACATAAAAGACGAAAAGACCGCCGACAAAATGGAAAGCGATCTTAAGGATATAAACGAAAGCATTATGCAGTTGCAAAGTAGCCGCGGAGGTCTTTCGGTATACTCCGAGGATGTGCGAAAAAGCAACGAAGAGATAAAGACTTTGGTGGAAAATTCCGTTATGAATTTTTCCTACGGTGATGTAAGCGGTATGTACGAGCTTATGAACTCCGTCCAAAGCAAGATGGATGACAGAAACGAACTTCTTCTTTCGGAGAGTAAAGGAGATGTGGCGGAGCTTGTAAGCAGGAGAAGAGAACAAGAGGGTCTGCTCAGCAAGAGTATATTGAAAATAGCCGCAGATGAGGGTGGTATAGTTTCCTACTATCTCGACGGAAAGGAAGCGGATTACAATATAACCACCATGCAAGAACTTACCGAAAAGCAAACTCTTGTAAATGCCACAGCCACCACAAACTTTAAATCAAGCGTGGAGGCAGGTACCCCCGTATTCAAGATAATAAAGTCAAATACTTGGTATATAGCGGCGTACATTCCAAATACGGAATCCGCCCAGTGGAAGATAGGCGATAACAAAACGCTCTATATAAAGGGCGATGACGGTAATATAACGGAACTTAATACGGTAATACAGAAAATAGGCGGCCCCGATAATGCCGAAAAGAAATATGTGGTTTTCAGAGCGACTAAAAGCATGACAGACTACATATCTCAAAGAGGTATAAAGTTTGAGACCAAAAAAACTCTCAAAGGCTACAAAGTGCCTAACAGCGCCATAGTTGAGGAAACTTTGCTTAAAATACCCTCTTCCTACATTTCGGAGGAAGGTACGGTAAACAAGGTAGACGGAGAGACTATAAAGCAGGTGAGGGTAGAGGAGACGGAAAAAGACGAAGAAAACGGTTTTTCCTATATCCCCATGCAACTCGGAGAGATAAATGTGGGCAACGAAATAGAAGACAGCACCACAGGGGACCGATTTAAAATAGAAGATGTCAAAAACACAAAGGGTATATATGTTGTTAATTCGGGTATAGCAAAGTTTATGACGGTAAACCTTGAAAACTCGGTATCAAACGATACCCACACGGTACTTGATGATAAGCTTAACACCAAGATAAATGTTTATGACAGAATAATGACAAACACGGATAACGTAAATAAAGAAGATAATGTATATCAATAACGGAGAATTGCCGTGAGTATAAGTGAGAACATAAAAGACATAGAAGAGAAAATAGAGCGTGCCGCAATAAAAAGCGGCAGGCAAAGAAAAGATATTCTTCTTCTGGCGGTAAGCAAAACCGTTGAGTGTGATAGGATAAAGCAGGCTATGGAGTGCGGACTTACATCTTTAGGTGAAAACAAGCCTCAAGAAATAGTTCGCAAGTACGATGAACTGCCCGGCGCAAAGTGGCATCAGATAGGCCACCTTCAAACTAATAAAGTTAAATACATTATAGATAAGGTTGAGCTGATACACTCCGTAGACAGCCTCAAACTTGGAGAAGAGATCGAGAAACGAGCCGCCAAGCTTGGCTTGAGGGCAGATGTTCTTGTGGAGGTGAATATAGCGGGAGAAGAAAGTAAACATGGGGTCAAGCCCGAGGAAACAAGGGCTCTTATAGAGGAGATATCAAAGTTTGACCATGTGAGGGTAAGAGGTCTTATGACGGTGGCTCCTTTCGTGCCCGATCCCGAAGAGAACAGGAAATATTTCGGGCAAATGTATAAAATGTTCAAAGACATAGGACAGTGTGGATATGACAATGTCTCTATGGACTTTCTCTCTATGGGTATGACGAATGACTATGAAGTTGCCATAGAAGAGGGAGCTAATATTGTTAGAATAGGCACCGGTATATTCGGTGCAAGAAACTACGATATAAAGTGATATATCACACAGGGAATTATATCGTTATAAATATTTTTTAATTACGGAGGGAAAATAATGGCAGAATGGTTCAACGCACTTAAGAACGCAATTATGGGACAGGAAGACGAGTATGAGACATACGAGGAAGAAGAGTATGTAGAGGATAACGCCGAGGAATATGCTGAGGAAGCTCAAAACGAAAACCACGGTTTCGGTTTCTCAAAAATAAAGAGCTTTGCTTCTTTCGGTAAGGCTAAGACGGCAGACGGAGCTGTTGCTCCCGCACCTTCAAAGTCCTACGCATCTTCATATTCGGGAGGATATTCTTCATATTCAAGAAATTCCGCTCCCAAGGTCGTAAGTCTTAATGCCAATGTAAGCATACAGGTGGTAGTTACCACTCCCAGAAACCTTGAGGAAGCATCCGAGGTATGTGACGAGCTTAAAAACAAAAAGACCGTTATAGTAAACCTTGAGGATTGCGAGGCAGAGATGGCTCAAAGAATTGCAGACTTCTTCATAGGAGCAAGCTACGCTCTTGATGGGTCTGTACAGCCCGTATCGGGAAGAATTATAATAATAGGACCCTACGGAGTAAACATTACGGGACAGTTCAAGGAAGAACTTGAGGCTGCCAGCGGTTTGAAACTCTCGGGAAGTTCAAGAAGATAATATATGATAACAACTATAGTAAACAGTTTGGGGCTCTTTGTTAATCTTATATCTTGGGTGATAATAATAAGATGTTTTTTATCTTGGCTACCCGTAGACAGAAGGAACCCCATAGTAGGCTTTATATATCGTTTTACGGAACCTATACTAAAGCCTGTAAGAATAATGGTATCAAAGTCTCCTTTAGGTGAGGGAATGCCTATAGACTTCTCGCCTATCATAGCATTTTTTATAATAGAGGCTTTATACCGTATAGTAGCGAGTATATTGCTGGGTTTTGCATGAATAACAACAAAGATTTTTTTACAAAAGACGAAGACGAAAAAATCCTTTTTGCAAGGCTTTCGGACAAGGTCGGATCGGCGGTAAAAACCTGCAGACCGACCTTTTCTTACTTTTTAGACCCTTACACGGCACACAAGGCGGCTGACTTCTTTAGAAGCAGAGATATCGTTACCTTTGCCTATGGAGGCTATGAAGATGCGGAAAGGCTTATTGTAGGCTTCTTCCCCGAATATTGCCCTGTGGATAAGGAAGAGTTTCCCCTAAAGGCAATAGAAGTTTCTTACAACGGAAAGTTTTCAAGGCCCCTTACCCATAGGGAGTACTTAGGCTCTGTAATGGGGCTTGGTATAAACAGGGAAATGGTGGGGGATATTTGCCTGAAAGAAGAGGGAGCCGTTGTATTTGTGTGCGAGAGAGTGGCAGACTATATTTTAACGGGTCTTGAAAGGGTATCAAGAACCGCCGTTAAAACAAAGGAGCTTAAAGAATACACTCTTGCACCCAAAACAAAAAAGGAAAAACGCCTTACCATTGCTTCTTTAAGAGTGGATAGACTCTTATCCGCAGCATTTAATATATCGGGTTCAAAGTCCTCCGAGGCTGTAAAGAGCGGAAAGGTGTTTATAAATTGGAAAGAAGAAAACTCTCCTTCAAAGCTCCTTAAAGAGGGTGATATCATAACTCTGAGAGGTAGCGGAAGGGTAAAGATAGATTCTGTGGAGGGAGTTACCAAAAAAGACAGAATTGCCATAAATATTATAATATATTAGTAAGGAGGTAGAGATATGATCACACCCGGAGATATAGAGGCTGCCGAATTTAAAAAGGTGGCATTAGGCTATTCCTGTGACGAGGTAGATACTTTTCTTGATAAGGTCATAGCCGATTTTGAAAAGCTTTACAGAGATAATTCCAAAATGATAGAAAAGGCAAAGGGTCAGGATGAGCTTATAAAATATTATAAGGACCTGGAAGATACCATAAGAAACTCTATCGTAAGATCCGAAAAAAATGCGGAGGAGACTAAGAAAAACGCCCAAGTGGAGGCAAGCCAAATAGTAAAGGCGGCAGAACAGCAGGCAAAGGACCTTCTTTTGGATGCTCAAAAACAGCTCTATCAATTGGAATCAAGGATACTTGCCTTAAAAACGGAATATGAGGCTGTAAAGGGAAAGCTTAAAATGATGCTTGAAACACAGCTTAATATGCTTTCACAATACGAGCTTGAAAATATAAGTAAGGATAAGGAATAATATGGATAAAATAACGGTTTCCACACCCAATAAAAGCTATCCCATATATATAGAAAGGGATTTTGACTCCCTTTATGAGGCTGTTAAAGTAACTGCACCGAGTAAGATTTGTATCGTTTCCGATACAAATGTTGCACCCTTGTACCTTGAAGAGATAAAAAAAATATTATCTCCCATAGCCCCTGTGTGTACCCATGTTTTCCCTGCGGGAGAGAGCAATAAGCACATAGATACCATAAAGGGCTTTTACGAGTGTTTTATAGAAAACAAGCTTGACAGAAAGTCTGCCCTTGTGGCTCTCGGAGGCGGTGTCGTAGGAGATATGACAGGCTTTGCCGCAGCTACCTATATGAGAGGTATAAAGTTTATACAGATACCCACCACACTTTTAGCTCAGGTGGACAGCAGCGTGGGCGGTAAAACAGGCGTAGACTTTAACGGCAACAAAAATATGGTGGGTGCCTTTTATCAGCCCGAACTTGTTTATATAAATTCCGCTACCTTAAACACCTTGGAATACAGACAGGTAGCGGCAGGTCTTGCAGAGGCAATAAAATACGGTTTTATAATCGATAAGCCATTTTTGGATTTCTTTATTACAAACCGTGAAAAAATAATGTCTCTTGACAGTTTTTCAATAGACTATGTTATAGCGCAGTCTTGCAGGTGTAAAGCCTTTGTTGTGGATCAAGACGAAAAGGAACAGGGCTTAAGGGCAATATTGAATTTCGGCCACACCTTCGGCCATGCTGTGGAGACCCTTTATGATTTTACGCTCCTTCACGGGGAGTGTGTGGCTATAGGTATGGTGGCGGCACTTTACTATGCCTACAAGCTTAAAGCCATATCAAAGGAAGCGCTTGAAAAATACGAGAGGGTATTGCTTGATATGAAGCTTCCCGTAAGGTGCGACCTATCCCCCGAAAGCATATACGAGCAGATGTTTTTGGATAAGAAGACCACAAGCGGAAAGCTTAAGATCATAACCATAAAGGCAGCGGGAAGCTATTTTATAGATACTACCGCAAAAGAAGAAGACGTTTTGGATGCCATAAGGTATATTACAAGTTAAAACCATGTTACCTATATTTTTTGTTATACTTTTGACCGTAGCCGATCAGCTGTCAAAACTGGCGGTGGTACAATACCTTAAACCCTTGGGTAGGGTGGAGATAATAAAAGGCTTTTTCTCTCTTACCTACGTTGAAAACAGAGGTGCGGCTTTCGGTGCCTTACAGGGGGCAAAGTGGTTTTTTGTCCTGCTTACATTGGCGGTTTTGGTATTTGAAACCATATACTATATCAAAATACGGAAAGAAAAAAACAGCTTTCTTACAAAGTGCGCCCTTGTTCTTGTGGCAGCGGGGGCTTTGGGTAACTGTATAGATAGGCTTCTAAGAGGCTTTGTGGTAGATATGCTGGATTTTCGTATATTTACATACGATTGGCCCGTATTTAATGTTGCGGATATCTGTGTGGTGGTAGGCGTGTTTCTTGCTGCCTTTTGTGTGCTTAAAGACGAAAAAGATAAAAAATGAGTGAAAATATTATTTTTACCGCCTTTGAAGAAGATGAGGCAAAGAGGATAGATAAGTTTTTGACGGAAAAACACTCCGATATTACCCGTTCCGCCTTTCATAAATTGATAGAAGAGGGAAATGTCCTTGTAGGGGAGAAAAGGGTAAATAAAAACTACAAATTAAGAGTAGGGGAAAAGGTCTCTCTTTTCCTGCCCGAACCCGAGGAAACAAACATAGAGCCGGAAAACATACCTCTTAATATACTCTATGAAGATGAGGATGTCATAGTTATAAATAAACCTAAGGGCATGGTGGTCCATCCCGCTCCGGGGCACTACAGCGGTACTTTGGTAAATGCTCTTATGTACCACTGTAAGGACAGCCTCTCGGGGATCAACGGGCAAATACGCCCCGGGATAGTTCACAGGATAGACAAAGATACCTCGGGCGTTTTGGTAGCGGCCAAAAACGATGTTGCCCACATATTTTTATCCGAACAGCTTTCCTCCCACAGTATGAACAGGGTCTACAATGCCATAGTTTACAACGCCTTTAATGAGGAGGAGGGCAGTGTGGATGCCAATATAGACAGAGCCAAAAACGACAGAAAGAAAATGGCGGTAACAAAAGAAGGGGGCAGAAGGGCAGTCACCCACTACAAGGTCCTTGAAAGACTGGGAAGGTTCACCTTCCTTTCCTTTAAGCTTGAAACGGGTAGGACCCACCAAATAAGGGTACACATGTCCCATATAGGTCACCCTCTTTTAGGAGATGAAGTCTACGGCCCTAAAAACAAGCCCTTCGACACCGAAGGACAGGTTTTGCATGCCAAAACATTAGGCTTCATACACCCACGCACAAAAGAATACATGGAGTTTGACACTCCTTTACCCGAATACTTCGAAAAAATACTTAAGATATTAAGAAATAAGGGGAGCTCTAAAAAGTGCTATTGAAGTAAAATTGAGATATCTTGTTCGAGGACTAGGAAATGTCTCGAAGCCAATGTAGAGCATTGGTGAGAGACATTGACGACTAACCTTTGCAAGATAGCCAATTTTACAATTTATGACTTTTTAGAGGTTCCCATAAATAAAAACTCGGCGGAACCGTATGTGAGCAGTTCCGCCGAGTTTTTTTTGAAGTAAATATAATAGCGATACTATGTTAAAATTTTTATATATAAATATACAGCATCATAAGCATTACCGCCATTATGGTAAAGAACGAAAATATTATACCGGTGGTTTTTTTCATAAATATCCTCCTATGTTTGTGAAAGCAGCTACTTCACGGTATATCATAAACGGGAATAGATGTAAATGTTTTGTGTGACAGTTAAAAATTAAGTTTTCAAAACACTGTCATTATGGTATAATGTATATCCAAGACAAAAGGGAACGGAAAAGTTTATCGTGCTTTGATGTCGTTCCGATTTTAAAATAAGAGGGGGATCTATTATGAACAGAGATAGTTTGTATGAGATAGCATTTCGTTACAAAAAAGCAAAGCTTTGGAGAAAGCTTTGGGATGATGAAATTTTTGCGGTAAAGCTGAATACCGGAGAAATTGGCTATGTATGCATAATGGGAGGGGCGGGAGAGTATAATTCACTCGGGCTATATGTGGGAGAGGGGTTTAACTCTTATCGCAGGATGCTGGAAGGTATAGAGGAAAATGTTTCTGCTTTTAAGCGTCACGAGATCATGGTAAGTCATAAAACTCTTCAATTGGTACTGGATGAAAAGGTTGCTCTGGCTCCGGAAGAGGTAGAGGAGGTTCGTGCCTATGCCAAAAAGGCAGGCATTCGTCTGTCGGGTAAAAATACTTACCCTCACTTTATAAAATATGAGCCGAGATATTATCCTTGGAAGGTAAAGACCGAGGAGGATATGCAAAATCTATATACCGCCTTGGAAGTAGCTGTTTTTATCGCCGAGGCACTTAGTACAAAAACTCCACAAGAAATGGGGATCCATACTATAAACTTCGATAAGGAAGAGGTGGCGTGTTTTACGGTTGAAGACGGCAAGCTTATTAACTGCGGTTCTATACCTTTGCCCGAAGATACCGAAGAAAAGTATGAATATGCAGAGGCTAAAGATGAAATAGCCTTGGAGACCCTAAAGAAACTCCCCCAAAAAGGTATATGGGAAACAGAGTTAGTGTGCCTGAGAGAACCTGTACAAGATGATCCCGAAGAAGCACCTTACTATCCGTGGGCTTTAATGGTAGTGGAAAGTAAAAGCGGTTATGTGCTTCACGTGCCTATATTGTCTCGCCCCGAAATAGAGGCAGACAAAATGCTTCGAGAGTTGGCACAGGCGTGGGAAAGAGAAACTACTTGTCCGAAAGAGATCCGTTGCCGTGACGAACGCACCTACGCACTTCTTAAGGATCTTTGTGAGAAGGTAGGCATAAAAATAAGAGTATATACCAAAAAAATGAACGCCCTTGACGAAGCGGAAACAGCTTTTTTCAATAGCACTCGGGAAGTAAACGATGTTTCGGAACTTTTTGCCGAAATGGATGCTATCATCGAAATGATACTGACTGCGGACAAAAAGGAACTAAAGCTAATGCCAAAACCCCTTATAGAGGAATTTAAAATGCTGATAGCACAAGATGTTTTCCCCGATGATCTTGCAAAAGAGCTAAGCAAGAAACTTAATGGGCTTTAATATGTAATAGCGTAGTTATAAAACCACTTCTTATGGAAAATAAGGCGGAGGTGAGAATTATGTTCCTTACAGAATATGATGAAGAAAGAACTATGGCAGAGATGCGTAGTGACAGAGGACATGAGAGAGCAATAAACGGTGCTAAGTTAGGAAAACTTACACTTAATGAAATTGCCGAAACAATGAAGTTGCTGCTCTCGGAAGTTGTTGCCTTGGAAAGACAGGTTAAACAAAATGTGTAAACTACGAAAATATAGGGTTGAAATGTTTTGCGATCGATATGTATGCGGACGGTTATTTCGTCCGCATTACTTATATTTTCGTTACTAAAGGGCACCCAATGTCATTAAGTTAAGAATTTAAGTTTTAGATTCCAAAAGGGTCTAAAACTTTTTTTATGTAAAAAATATTAAAATTTCAAAAAAGCACTTGACAAAAGTGCCAAAGTGTGCGGCGGCTCTCTCATTATTCCTCT
>JAFSVK010000012.1 GCA_017444985.1 Bacillota bacterium | reverse complement strand
TTTTTTGCTTTTTCGTAGTTTGTACTTGCGGATTTAGCGTTACAAAACGCATCCGGCGTTGTGTATTCGGATATTTTGCCGGTATACTTGTAAAAAATTATATTCTCTTTATCATAATCCTCTTTCCAATCATCCGGTTTAAACATTGTTATAATTCCTTTGCCATAGCTTATTCCTCATCGTCCTGTGCCCATTCGGGTATCTCGTCATCATTATATATAACTTCACAGTTTTTATTAATAAAATCTATGACTTCTTCATCGGTTACTCCCGGCGTATTCAAAATATAATCTTTTAATTTTTCTAAATTACTTTCGTTATTACCGGCAACATATAATACAAATCGTTCAAAATCCTTATACGTACCCTCTATATTGTGTAAAATTGCTTCAAGTTCTGTCATAGACTCACCTCATACATTTTTGAATTTATGATATATATTATACTCTCCATATTCCTTTACTTCAAACTGATATCCCCATTGACCTATCAATATCGCACAATCTCTTTTACCATTAAATCTTTGATAGTACCACGTATTGATCTCGCTATTGACCTTTGCGTATTCTTTCTTGCCAAGATTTATAGGTTTGTGTACAAAGTCGTAATCTGTGTCGGCATTTTTATCCGCCAACGAAACGGAAGAGTCATCTCCACCGCCATCCTTAGGCACAAACTTCTGATTGTTCTCATCCCTCGGATGATCTTCTTCGTTGAAATCTCTTTTCTCGATTATACCACCCACGCTCTTCTCCTGCAAGAGCTTTTCCTGTTCGCCTACCTTGGCCACGGGGATGAAGTTTTCAAGTATTATGGCATCATTTTTTTGCAAAAAATCTTTTTTGCTGCTTGCTCTTTTTCTATTCTCTCTTCAATCAATTTTATTTCTTCACTTATCGGTTCTAATATAGACAATACAAATTTTTGCATTTCTTTACTAATGTGAAATTCAACTTCCAAATACTTAAACAAGTCCATAGATATGTTTATACTGCTACCAACATATTTATGCATCCATCGCAGTGTCACTCTTTCAAGTACAACAACAAGGTATTCGGGAATAATGTCTATTTTAGGCACGATCACCGCATATTTATCCTCTAATATTGACGAATCATTTAACATGTACCAAATATATTCTGAGTTTTTCTTACAAGCAGATACTTGAACATATATCGTTTTCATTGGATATATCTTGTTTTTTTGTACTCGTTCAATATCTGCAATTTCCGTCAAAGGTTTTATTTCCGTCCGTAAATTTATTCCACGCATTTTATTCCTCAAGATACCGTATATATTGATTTATTGCTATTTGGTCTTCGGCATCAAGTGCCACGAGTTCTTTTAACTGTTTAACAAGCTCTAATTCTGCTATTCTTATATTTCCTTTTATTTGTATAAGTTCATCCGTCAATTCTTTCAAATCCGGTAGCGTTTCTTCCTCGAATGTATCAACATATCTCGAAATATTTAAATTAAAACCATTGTTTTCTATTACTTCATAAGTTACCACATCTGCATATTTATCTATTTTCGTTCTTTCCCAAAATGTATTTATTATTTTATCTGCATCCGATTTTCTTAACGAATTTTGCTTTGTGTTTTTAAGGTATTCTCTTGAAGCCTCAATAAAAAATAAATTTTCACTATTACTTTTTACAACCATTACACATACGGGAATACCTGTATTTAAAAACAATTTCTCGGGTAATCCGATTATTGAATTAATCAAATGTCTTTTTATTAAACTTTCTCTGATTGCTCCCTCCTTTTGTCCTCGGAAAAGTACACCGTGTGGTAAAATTGCACACATAGTTCCGGTTGTTGTCATTTTACTCAAACCATATAACAAAAATCCATAATCCGCCGCTTTAGTCGGTGGTTCTCCATAATCTGTTATATAATCAGGTACTTCTTTCCATTCGTGCTTAAGAGAATACGGGGGATTTGTTATAATAAGGTCAAATTTATTTATTGTAGGCTCTAATACCTCAATAAATATATCCGAATATTTTTCATCCTTAATAAGCCTATAAATTGCGAAAATCTCACCTGTCAAAATATTCTTATTAATAACCCACCCGTTTATATTCCGAATTGCAAGGTTAAAAATAAGCAATGGCAAAGCTCTTTCCGATAATTCTTCGCAAACAAAAAGAGCGTTTGGATTTTTACTCCACGCTCCTATCGTTAAACCGCCCGTACCTGCACAAACATCCAACACGGTACTATATTCATTTGTAAGCCTTGGCAACAGCTCCGTAAGTTCTTTAGGTGTAAAGTCCTGCATCATTGCTTTACGGTTGCTGTGCTCTTCTTGGAAATAACCATTGAACCAGTCATAAGACATATCACTTTCAATAACAGAAAACTTTTCAAATATATCCTTCTTTCCCGACAGTAATATATTCATAAGTGTTTCAGGCATTTTAAAGCTTTCGCTTATTCCTATTATTCTGTTTACGTCTTCTGCTTTTATCATAAACCACCAAAAAAGCACCTAACGTGGTAAGTGCTTAATCTTCATCATCTTGTGCCCATTCGGGGATATCATCATTATTTGTTGTATAATCACAGTTTTCATAGGTATACTTTAATATATCCTCATCCGTAATATCATCATTATTATTAATATAATCCTTTATTTTATCAAGATTATTATTTTCTTTGGCGATATCTAATACGCCCTTAACAAAATCTTTATAACTGCCTTTTATATTCTGAAGCATATTTTCAAGTTCTTCCATAAAACACCTCAAACAATTTTCTTTTTTTCATAAATATTATATTCCCCATACTCTTTAACTTCAAATCGGTATCTATAGTTATTTATGGGCACCTCTAAAAACTCATAAATCGTAAAATTGGCTATCTTGCCCGAGTACGTCGTCAATGTCTCTCACCAATGCTCTACATTGGCTTCGAGCCATTTCCTAGTCTTCGAACAAGCTATCTCAATTTTACTTCAATAGCACTTTTTAGAGGTCCCCTAAATTTGTTTCTTTTACATTTTATCGGCTATTGATCTCTTTAAATCCTGCGGCATTTGCTTTGTAGAGTTTTCGAAACACATTGTAATTGCGATCGTATATCTCTTTATTTTCAAAATTAGGAAAATAGGTATTGTTTGGTTTGACTAAGCTTTGAGAAAGTTCCGAGACATCAACACCTTTAATACCTGCCGCAACAACAAGAGCAGCTCCTATAGCTCCCACCTCCTGAGGGTAGTTTAAAGTTTCTATTTTCCGTCCGAGAATATCGGAGAGCATCTGACAGGTAACCTCGGATAAGGCGCCTCCCCCTACAAATCTAATAGTTTCGGAGGTTTTGACTTTTTTTTCTTCACATTCAAGAAGCCAACGAAGGTGATAACAAATACCCTCAAGGACCGCACGAAGCATATCCCTCTTACCGTTACATACCCTTATGTTAAAGAATATACCACCCGCATTTGAATCTTCAAAGGGACAACGATTGCCGTGAAGCCAAGGGGTAAATATTACACCGTTTGCACCGGGAGGAACTTTGTTTATTTCATCCGAAAGATACTCATAAAGACTCATATATCGGCTTTCAACATCGGTTATCTTTAATTGATCCATGTAAACTCCCACCTCATCCAAAGCAAGGTGTTCCATGACCCATTCAAAACATTTTCCCGCTGTTTCCAGCTCCGCATAATAGTTGAAGTAACCACGCTTAGCAGAGAGGACTCCTGTTATCATGGCATTGATATCCACTGTTTGATAGTCAAGAAATGTTGAGACCCACCCGGATGTTCCCACATATATATGAGTATCACCCGGGGAGGTACATCCCGCACCGATGTTTACAAAGGTGGTATCACCGCCACCGCCGAAAACGGGAATGTCTTTTACAAGCCCCAAGTCTCTTGCCGCTTTCTCCGTAAGCCCCCCAACCATATCGGTACATTCTATAATTTCGGGCAAATGATTCGGATCTACCTTATACATTTTCACAAGCCCTTTGTTCCAGCCTTCTTTTCCCTTGTGGGTGTCGTACAGGAAGGTGGCAAAGGCGGAGTCGGCAGTTCTTATAATTTTGCCTGTACACCGTGAGACCAAATAGTCACCCACATCCAACCACTTGTAGACCTTCTTAAAAATATTCGGCTCATTATTTTCCACCCACTTGTATTTCCAAACAGGGTCCTTGGCACTGGTGGAACCTGCATAGTTCACCAAGAGATTTCTTACAAGCTTATACAGGCTGCAACCCGAAACCTTGATAATACCCCTTCCCATACATTCTTTATATTCCTTGTATCCTTTTTGGTCCAAATAGTTCATGGGAGGTCTGAGGGCATTTCCCTTATCGTCGACCAACACCGTACCTTGCATTTGTGAACAAAATGCCATTCCTTCGATCTCATTCGGATCTACACCTGTTTTTTTTATCACATCATGTGTTGAAGTACATAGAGCCTGCCACCATTCCTCTGTATCCTGTTCCGCACCGCCGTTTTCGGAAAGATAAAGACCGTATTCCGAGGTAGAGCCTCCCACAAGCTCCACCTCGGAGTCTATGTTGAACAAACAGGTTTTCACACAACTTGTGCCAAAGTCATAAATAATAATATACACTTTTTATTACTCCTTCAGATGTACACTCCAACCCGAGTCTATTTTCTTTTTTACCACTTTCATATTTTTTTCGTTCAAATCGGGCCAATCAACCACAGTACCCGCAAAATTCTTTACCCAGTGGGCTTTTTCGGCACATAATGCAAGAGGTGTATCGGAAAGGGAATCGGAATAGAAATTTTCGATCACGGGAAAACCATGCTCGATGATATACCTTGCTTTTTCTTTGGCATACATCATATTATTGAGGAAAACCCCATATTCAAGTTCAAAATCCGTGGCAACGTATTTCACACCGAGCCTGTTTGCTATAGGTGCTATAATACATATAGGGGATGCACTTATAATAAGGTCATCGTCCTTTTTTTGAGCCAAGTACCAAGGTGCTATATATTTCTCGTTTTTATCCCAGTAACGTTCAAGTTGCACATCTAGATCCTTTATCTTTGTAAGATAGCCAAAAAAATTACGCTGAAGTGTACACTCCGATATTACCTTTATCTTGCGCAGAAAAAGGTTTACAAGTGTACGGGGAACATATGTCAGCCACAAAAGGGGACGACGCTTCAAACACCACAGAAAAAAATCTACGGAACAATCTTTGGGAAATATCGTTCCGTCAAAATCATATACATTCATACTACATCTTCTCCTCCATGCTAACGACACTTACAAATGATCGGTCTCTATTGCGGGAAACTCCTTTTCCAGAAAAAAATGCCGTGCCACAAGGTAGCCGCAGATCCCCGAGGCGATACCGATAAGCATACCCACCAGGACATCACTCGGATAGTGAACACAGCGAATTATCCTTGTACATCCCACGACCACCGGAATAAACATAAGAAGAAGCCACGCAGGTTTTTTTCTGACCTTTATCAAAACAGCGGATAGTGCTGTAAAAACCGCAAAATTCATAGATGTATGACCCGAAGGGAAGGATAGGTCATCCTCAAGATTTGCCCCTGCATTTATCCAATGTGTTTGGTACGTCTCCCAAAAAGGTGTGTCCTTTAGGGTCATATATGGTCTCAGTCTTCCCACACCCGGTTTTATCAAAACATTCACTAACAGAAATGCCACCAAAAAAGCAACCGTCATTGCCACTCCGAATTTTTTTGTTTTCTTCGGTATACAAAGTAACACCAAAAGTGCAAAACAGATAATGAATGCGGCTGTATTTCCCATGTACTGACATATATCGGCTATCCCAATGGTCACACTGTTCTGAAACATCCAAAAAAAGGAATAGAGCGCAGTATCAAATCCATAGAAAAAAGAATCCAACATCACACCGATTTGTCCACCCATATTTATATCTCCTCTCTCCCTACCGCCATCGATTACGGTAGGGGAGTTTTTTTCTTGTCTATTTCTTCGAATCTAATAGTTCCGCAAGCATGGCTTCAATCAGTTCTCTCGTGAAGTCCTTGGCAAAACGAATCTACTTCTTTTTCTTTGGTGCAGGCAGTTCTTCATACATAGCTTCCAACAATTTGCTAAGAAACTCTTTGTTGTCGATATCATCTATCAACAGCATTTCTTTGGCTCCTTCATACGGAAGTTCCACGCTTCCTCCCGGCTGTCAAATACTACTTGCTGGAAATCTTCAGTAAGCGCATTTCTTATTTCTTTAAAATCGTCGTAAAACAATCCCTATTTAACAGCTCCACTTT
This sequence comes from Bacillota bacterium, assembly GCA_017444985.1. GTDB lineage: Bacteria > Bacillota > Clostridia > Lachnospirales > CAG-274 > UBA3680. Next base: position 543 of record JAFSVK010000012.1, on the reverse strand, counting down.
CCTCAAACGAAGCAACATACAACTTAGCCAAGAACTACGCTTCCTTTTCACTTATCTGTCTCAGGCGTTCCATCCATTTTAATACTGCCCCTGAAGTTGTCAATTTTACTTGACACATTTTATAAAATTTTTCGTTTCTTTAGATGTTCCAAAAGACTGTTTTCAGATTCTGAACCCGAGGCAGTATGTAGTCACCCCGTAGTGGCTCCCTTGACAGGTTCTCCGAAAAATGCTACACCGGGCTTGCCGACGGTATGAAATGAGACTGTTTCCATCATCCTCACCGTCGGCAATTTGTTGACAGCATTTTTCGGAGGTTCTGTCAAGGGTGACGGCAAGCTATGTTTACGCTGCCTTTTTTTTGTTTCATAGTAATGTTTTCTTTTCATTGCAGGCGGAAACCCGTTGTTTGCTGTGCATATTCTTCTGTTTGTCCAATAACTCATGAAGTATCGCCAAACCTTCACTTTTAATTCATCTTTGGTGTAATTCTCGGGTTTATCACCTCGCAAATAAAATAGCTCATCTTTCATCCTTGCCCAC
>JAFSVK010000131.1 GCA_017444985.1 Bacillota bacterium | reverse complement strand
ATAAATCGTAAAATTGGCTATCTTGCCCGAGTACGTCGTCAATGTCTCTTACCAATGCTCTACATTGGCTTCGAGCCATTTCCCAGTCCTCGAACAAGCTATCTCAATTTTACTTCAATAGCACTTTTTAGAGCTCCCCTTATGTCAAAAAAAAGGCAAGCACCTATATTGGGTAGCTTGCCTTTTTTTTTTACAGCTTTTCACTGTTGTACGCATAACTGTATTTGTACACCGCTTCGGGTGCAATATCTATTTCACCGTTATTCCATGTAATAATACCGTGAAACAATTCCAATGAATCAAAAACTTCTTTATCAGCAAGAGGTTTAAATGCGGAACCCGTAAGTAAGGTAGTGTCAAACAGTCGTTTTTCACCTGTCATAAAAGTAACTAAGATCATTCTGCCCTCAAGTGGTTTTGCTTCAATGATCTCTATACCGTCTTGGTATTCCCCCGCATAGCAAATATCGTCTTTAACATACATCTTATCACCTCAATTCATGGGAGGGATTTTTTCAAAATGTTCACCCCGAACAGCAAGATTCCAAGCGGCATAGGCCTCCTCTTCATGATAAGCCAACCAACCCGTTACTATTTTAAACTGTTTTCGAGGCAAAGAACCCGCTAACAACTCCCCGTCAATTGAAATTGCTGCTTTAAATTCACCATAATAAACATGTACATGCGGTTTATTATGCTGCCCTATATCATGAAAAAGCATATATATAATCATTCCGCCAAAGCGACTTAATTCGGGCATTTTACACACGCCTCTATTTTACTCCATGCGAGCATATTATACTTTAATTATGTACTGATGTCAATATTTTCGGAGGCATTAAAATCCTGTCGTTGGTTGATCATAAAAAAATATTGAAAAATCCCCAAAAGCATATTATACTTTAATATATTGAAGGAGGACTACCGTGAAAACCTACGTTATATACAACATCGTTGCCGAAATATGCTCCCACATCATAAAAAACTGTGAAGAGGATTTTTTTGTAAAATATAGCTGTGTTTCAAAAGAAGAGAGAACAAGAAGCAGAGATATCATAAAAGAAAATATCCCCTCGCTTTTTAAGGGAGAAGAGATCGTAAAGATCACACAAGAAAACCTTGATAATGAACTTATAAGACATATCGAGGCTCTTATATCGAAATTGATATTTCTTAAAGACTACTACTGCCTTATATCCTTGGCGCAAACTCTTGATGAGGCTCTTTCCCTGCTTTTGCTTTCGGAGATACACGGCTTTGAGCAGGAGAGCTTTACCACGGTTCTCAATACCAACAGGGAAACTACGGGTATAGGTCTTTTACCCAGGTGTTCCTGCGTGTGGGAAAGAAAAAGAAGGCTCTCCCACTGCTACAACAGAATGGATAACTTTATGTATCACTTTCTCATTATGGAAAACACTATTTTGGGAGAGTTGGTGGATAAGCATATTTTCTTAAAACCCGATATATTCCCAAATTTCAGGGAGAAAAAAGCACTAAAAATAGCAGCAACACCCTTAAGCATAAAAAGAGATCATAAGTTTATATACCTCTCCGATGAAAAGGTGCAGTATGTTTCCCTTGAATACTTTGAAAAAGAATATGAGCATACAAATAAACTGATACTTAAAAAAATTCTTATTGCGGGAGAAAATGAGTGCGATATAGCGGTGTTTCCCGAAATAATGGCAAACCCCGAAACGGAAAGCTATATAGTAGATAAAATAAAAAAGCTTTCTTCCTCGGAACAAAAAAAGCTTCCCTCTTTTATAATACTGCCCTCCCTCTTCGAGGGCAAAAGCAACACAGTTACCGTAATCAACAACAAGGGAAATATAATAGCAAAGCAGAAAAAGCAGAACCCTTTCAGAGAATACTACAAGGGTGATAACTACCTTGAAGAAATAATACCAAGCATGGTGGTAAATATATTCCACTACGAGGGTATAGGTAGGATAGCTGTACTTATTTGTAAGGACTTTTTGACCACAAAATACCTTGAACAGCTTATGCGTTGCTTTAAACTCACACTTATAATAGTACCCTCCTTCTCCACAGGCTCCTATGACTTTGTGCAATCTTTCGACCTTTGCGCCCATGACGACTGCAATGTTGTGTGGATAAACACTTGTGCGGCGGTGGAAGACGGCAAGGAAAACAATTTTAAACATATAGGCTACGTAAGAAAAAGAATATCAAGATACGATGATGAGTCGCAAAAACTTTGCGAAATGGCTTCCTGCAGTGGCTTTACAAAAGGCCTATGCAACGAAGACTGCATATTTTTTGAAACTATGGGTATGGTATAATGAAACTTGAAAACATTAAAAAATTAACCGAAGGAAAATTCATAACAAGATATGACCTCTCTTACAAAACAGTAAGCGGTCAAGAAAAAATATACGAGATAATAAGCAGAGATAAAAATATAACAGACGAAAGCTCCCTTGCGAACAATACCGTCGATGCGGTGGTAATAATAGCCCACAACAAAGATAAAAACAAAATACTCCTTAACAAAGAGTTTAGAATGGCTGCAGGCAGATGGGTGTATAACTTTCCCGCAGGCCTTATAGACCCCGGAGAGACCCCCGAGGAAGCCGCAAAAAGAGAGCTCAAAGAAGAAACGGGACTAAATATAGACACTATAGAAGACTGCCTTGGCATAAGTTACTCCGCCGTAGGCTTTTCCAACGAAAAAAATCTATGTCTTATATGCACAGCCTCCGGCACCTTCACCCCCAGCACCTCCGAAATGGAAGAAATAGAGCCGGGATGGTATTCCAAAGAAGAAATAAAACAACTTCTCAAACACCACCCCTTTGCCGCAAGAACACAAGCATATTGCTATGCTTGGAGTAGTTTGTGATTGTACTGTCTGTATGTGTGATGCCTGAATCCGTTCAAATCCATTTTTTAATATAAAGGAACCTCTAAAAACTCATAAATCGTAAAATTGGCTATCTTGCCCGATTACGTCGTCAATGTCTCTCACCAATGCTCTACATTGGCTTCGAGCCATTTCCTAGTCCTCGAACAAGATATCTCAATTTTACTTCAATAGCACTTT
>JAFSVK010000130.1 GCA_017444985.1 Bacillota bacterium | reverse complement strand
CATAAATCGTAAAATTGGCTATCTTGCTCGATTACGTCGTCAATGTCTCTCACCAATGCTCTACATTGGCTTCGAGCCATTTCCTAGTCCTCGAACAAGATATCTCAATTTTACTTCAATAGCACTTTTTAGAGCTCCCCTATCGTCAAAAGCCACCCTACGGGTGTCCCGATTACTTTTTTCGGGTGCACAACTTGCCCGTCTGCAAAGTATGAAAAATTAAAAATTCTAAAGGTATTTCGATTTTTAATTTTTCTCCTCATTCGAGCGGAGCCCGAACATCAACCGCAAAGATAGATGCGGACAATTGCGTAGCAATTGGCTTTTGGCTATGCCAAAAGTTGTGAACTGCGGATTTAAAGTCTGTCGACGGCGATAATGTTTATAAACTATACAGAAAAGGGGCTGTGAAAAAAGTACGTTTTGTTTTTCACAGCCCCTTGATTTATGGGGACCTCTAAAAACTCATAAATCGTAAAATTGGCTATCTTGCAAAGGTTAGTCGTCAATGTATCTCACCAATGCTCTACATTGGCTTCGAGCCATTTCCCGGTCCTCGAACAAGATATCTCAATTTTACTTCAATAGCACTTTTTAGAGGTCCCCTTATATTATTTACAGGAGGTAAATATGGCAACTATACGACCCTTTAAAGGATACAGACCTACGGAAGAACTTTGTTCAAAGGTAGCTGCCCTGCCCTACGATGTTATGACAAGCGCAGAGGCAAGAGAGATGGTAAAAGATGACCCCTACTCTTTTTTACATGTAGACAGAGCGGAAATAGATTTACCCGTAGGCACGGATATATACAGCGAGGTAGTTTACAAAAAGGCTGCGGATAATCTTAACTCCATGATCGAAAAAGGTATATATATAAGGGATGAAAAGCCCGTTTATTACATATATTCTCTTAAAATGGGAGAAAGAGTGCAAACAGGCCTTGTAGTGTGTACTTCCATAGATGAATATATAGACGGTACCATTAAAAAGCACGAGCTTACAAGAGCGGATAAGGAACAGGACAGAATAAACCATGTGGACTACTGCAATGCAAACACGGGACCCATATTCCTTACCTACCGTGACAATGATAAAGTGAACGACATAATAGCAAAGGAAACAGCTAAAAAGCCTGTATACGACTTTGTTTCCGATGACGGTGTGGGACATAAGGTTTGGCTTGTAGACAGTGAAGAGACCATTACCGCTCTTACACAAGAGTTTAAAAATGTACCCAACCTCTATATAGCAGACGGTCACCACAGAAATGCCAGTGCCGTTAAAGTTGGACTTAAGAGAAGAGGCGAAGGAGAATACGATAAAAATGCGGAATTTAACTTCTATCTCTCCGTACTTTTCCCCGTATCCAACCTTCATATAATGGATTATAACAGAGTTGTAAAGGATCTTAACGGCCTTACAAAGGAAGAGTTTTTCGCTAAAGTGTCCGAAAAGTTTGATGTAGAAGAAAAGCCCGCTCTTTTCCATCCCGAAAAAATGCACACCTTCGGTATGTATATAGATAAAAAATGGTATTGCTTATCAGCTAAAAAGAATGTCGTACCCCAGGGTGATCCCGTAGGTGAGCTTGATGTGTCCATACTTCAGGAAAACCTTCTCTCTCCCATACTCGGTATAGGCGACCCTCGCACGGATAAGAGGATAGACTTCGTGGGAGGCATAAGAGGCCTTGAAGAGTTAGTGAAAGATGTAGACGAAAAGGGTTGGGAGGTGGCTTTTGCAATGTATCCCACCACAATGACACAGCTTCTTGACGTGGCGGACAACAACAAAATAATGCCCCCTAAATCCACTTGGTTTGAACCTAAGCTCAGAAGCGGTATATTTGTACATAAGTTATCCGACTAAAGGAGGAATATTATGAAATTTAAGAAATTATTAGCCTTGACCCTTGCTTTTAGCTCCATATTTTCAGCATCGGCATTTGCAAGCGAAGGCTTTATAAAAGATAACAGAACACTTGTTCCCGTAAGAGGCGTATTTGAAGAGCTGGGCTTTAATGTAGCTTGGGATAGCGAAAACGCTACAGCCACTATAGAGGACGCTTCCCACACCGTTGTTATACAAAAGGATGAAAACTATTTCACAGTAGACGGTAATAGGGTAGAACCCGATGTACCTCAATCCATAGTAAACGATAAGTTCTACCTTCCCTTACGTGCTGTAGGTGAGAGCATAGGAGCAGAGCTTTCCTGGGATAGCGAAAACAAAGTTGCTACCATAGAGTATCAAGGTAAAACAGCTACTGTAAACTGTGAAACGGAAAATACCTCTCGCCCTCTTTCCCTTTGGACAGACGGCGCTACCTCAAAAGAGGCTCTTATATCCTATATGGAAGATATTACCGACCCTTCAAGTAAGAACTTTATCCCCGTAGAGGACAGAGTAGCAGTATTTGATTTTGACGGTACTCTCTTTATGGAAACAGACCCCAACTATTTTGACTATATGCTTCTTGTTCATCGTGTACTTGATGATGAAAACTACAAAGACAAGGCATCCGATTTTGAAAAAGAGGTAGCTCAAAAAATAGTAACTCAAAACGAAACAGGAGAGTCCTTTAAAGACCTTCCCACAGAACACGGTCAGGCTGTAGCCTCTGCCTTTAAGGGTATGAGTCTTGAAGAATTTTACAACTATGTGGAAGATTTCAAAAAGGATCCCCTTCCCAGCTACAACGGTTTAAACAGAGGCGACGGCTGGTATCTTCCCATGCTTGAGGTAGTAAACTACCTGGAAGAAAATGATTTTACGGTCTATGTTATAAGCGGTACTGACAGGTTCATAGTGCGTGGCTTGGCTCAAAATTCCCCTCTTGATGTACCCGTAAGCAGAATAATAGGCTCGGATGAAACTCTTGTAGCTTCCTCACAAGGCGATACAGACGGCCTTGATTATATGATAACTCCCGAGGATAAGCTTATATTAGGCGGAGATTTTGTTATAAAGAACCTTAAAATGAACAAAGTCACCGTTATTGCAAAGGAAATAGGTCAACAACCCGTACTTTCCTTTGGCAACAGTTCGGGAGACTCCAGTATGGCAGAGTATACCGTAAGCAACAACCCCTATAAGGCTCTTGCTTTTATGCTTTGCTGTGACGACCTTGAAAGAGAAAACGGCAACGAGAAAAAGGCAAACGATATGTACGAGCTTTGCCAAAAATACAACTGGATCCCCGTTTCCATGAAAAATGATTGGAATACTATATACGGAGATAAGGTAAGTAAGAAATAAAACACAAATGGGCTGTGAAAAAACAAAATTTGCTTTTTCACAGCCCATTGTTATGGGAACCTCTAAAAAGTCATAAATCGTAAAATTGGCTATCTTGCCCGAGTACGTCGTCAATGTCTCTTACCAATGCTCTACATTGGCTTCGAGCCATTTCCTAGTCCTCGAACAAGCTATCTCAATTTTACTTCAAT
>JAFSVK010000129.1 GCA_017444985.1 Bacillota bacterium | reverse complement strand
TGTCCCGATTACTTTTTTCGGGTGCACAACTTGCCCGTCTGCAAGGTATAAAAATAAAAAATTCGAAAAGGTTTCGATTTTTTTATTTTTTCCTCATTCGAGCGAAGCCCGAACATCAACCGCAAAGATAGATGCGGACAATTGCGTAGCAATTGGCTTTTGGCTATGCCAAAAGTTGTGAACTGCGGATTTAAAGTCTGCCGACGGCGATAATGTTTATATATATTACTACAAAGGGCTGTGAAAAAGCACATTTTGTTTTTTCACAGCCCCCTGTTTTTTATTTTAAGTGGGTAGTATTTTTTACGGGTTGGGATAGGGCAATACTCGAAACCATGCCTGCAGAGGATATAACCGTAACAGCCCTTTGGAATGTTTTGGAGCACCGACATCAATATTTCCGCTGTCGTCTGCCTTTGCGGCATACCGTGCATTTTTACTCAAAGAAATCAAACTCATCCACCGCAAAGGCAATATCTATTTGGAATTCTTCTCGGGTCTGCAGACCGTTCTCATCTTCTATAACAAGATAATAACTTTCGGTGCTGTCGTATTTAAGTGATTTTAAATTAAAATTGCATCTGAACATTCTCTCCTGAGGGTTTTCGCTTGTTTTGTCGGCGATAATGCTTGATACATCGCTTATTTCTTTATTGTTGCCGTCAACGAAATACAGCTTGTATGTTGCCGCTTCACGGTTAAAGGATACGGCATCTTTTTGGTAGAAGTTAAGGGAGAATATCATATTGCTTATTTTATGGCTTGCCGAAAGGAGGTTGACGGTCACGGGTTTTGTATCGTATTTGCTTTTGTTTTTCTTGTATTCCTTAGAGTCATTTCTCAAGAAATGATAATCTATTACGGGTACTACTGTTTCTTGGGGGCTGATACCGCCGTGCACAAAATTGAGAGTACTTCCTCCGCTTATTTTTATTCTTATACTTCCCCTCGGGGCAAAGGCAGAGTAGTCGCTTTCTCCGTCAAGAAACTTTATAGGTAGCAAATATTCGGGCTTTGCATCTTTTTGCATTATGGCATAACGTCTGCCCACCTCGATATCTTTGGTGCTCTCCGTTGTTTTGTCCACCTTGTCGTCTTCCTTTAAGGGGCTGTGAGTATAGAGAAAACCATGATCTGATGTTATAAGTATATGGGCACCGCCAAATTCATTTGTAATTATACGCACCATATTTTTAAGCTCGTCTATGGTCTCTTCGCAAGCACCGAATATAGACTTATTTTGATGTCCTGCGGCATCTATGGTATCGTGGTAGATATATACCACATCCATACCCTTTACAAGAGCCTGTCTGTCGGTACGTTTCATACCTATTATATTATCATATTTCAGAGCAACGCTTTTTTCGTTTCCGGTCTTTAAAAGTTTATCTCTGTTATTGGCTTCTGTTGACTGCCCGTCGGCAAGCACGGATAAACCCTCGGTTTTTCCTGTTTTAACCTCCACACTTAAATTTTTATGGGGCAGAAGGGCAGCCATACCGAATTTTGTAATTGTGGGGAATATTCCCTGCATGGAGCTTATACTTACCTTGCTTTGTGTTTCTCTTTGGAGCTGTTCCGTAAGAGAGACTGCCACCTCATAGCGAAGGGCATCGGAGATTATAACATATACCTTTGAGTCGGCAGTTGCTATTCTGTCACTGTAAAATTTAGTCTGTTGCGGTATGCCTATGAGTTTACCGTATTCACGCAGTTCATCCTCACAAGCCTTTGCCCAGTTTTCGGAAAGGTTTTCAAGGAACCAATTTTTATACAATCCCTCAACCGTTTCCACTACCGAGGCAAAGAGGTCGGATAGCTCCAAATGGTAGTTTTTAAGGCTATTATCGTAACTTTCGTGAAATTTACGATAATAAGTATCCATTATATAATATTTAGAGGTGTACTCCTCCCACACCTTTTTTGCCTCCAGGGTGTGGAAACTTGCGGAATTTGACTTATAGAAGGCTTGCATTTTAGACACTTGCAATATACCCTCATAAAAACATGCAACATCCTCATACCATGCACAAGTACGGCGTTTATCTACGGTTTTTTCTATAAGGTCTATATCTATAATGTGGTTTTTGATATCCGTCATTATTTTACGAAGTATCACCTCATTTATGCAAGGAAAGACCTCCGTGTCATATATATCCTCTATATTAAGCTTTATAAATCTTTGAGGAAGCATTGTTTCCGACTCCACATATTCTGCAATGCCGTAAAGAGAGGCTACATCCTCATGCAACCATTCCGACACAAGGTCATAACAATATGCCTGATGTGAGGAGGCTATAAAGCCTTCCAAGCCTTTCAGCAGTTCCGCTCTTACCGTTCTGCTTGTTGCCGTAAGCAAAATATGTGTTGCAAGTGCGCATATATCGGGCTCGCTATCATAATAGCCCGTTCCTTGCTTCACCATGCGCCAAAACATTTCATTTATATCATAATTTACAAAGCTTTTATAAACTTCGTTGTTATTTATAAACAAGCCGTCTTTAAGCACTGCCTTTATAATTTGGTTCGGTGTAGCTTCTTTTACTCCCGCAAGCACCGCCATAATAGACATTTGCAATTGTGCGGGTGTCGAGGGCAGGGATGAGAGTGCCGTTATTTTGCTTCTTCGCTCCTTTGCGTTAAAGAACTTGCGATAAGTCTTAAAGCACTTTCTAAGACCCGGGCTTTGGGATATGCCCATTTCATCCATTTGGCTTGAAATAAGGTCTGCACGGTATTCTTCACTGTACAGCTCTATATCAAGGAGCCAATTATCCTCGGGAGACTCGTAGGCAAAAGGGCAATACAAAAGGAAGTTGCTTGTAGGCTCGTCAACGGCAAGAAGCTTTTTTACATAAAAGTTGTTTGTATGGGTAAGCACCGCTATTTTAGCATTGTCTAAGCTTATATTGCCGATATCTTCCGAATATTCCCCCTCATCATCATGCCATACTATTATACGACGTTTATAAAATTCGGGCAAAGGTTC
>JAFSVK010000128.1 GCA_017444985.1 Bacillota bacterium | reverse complement strand
GCGGACAATTGCGTAGCAATTGGCTTTTGGCTATGCCAAAAGTTGTGAACTGCGGATTTAAAGTCTGCCGACGGCGATAATGTTTATATATTTTACTACAAAGGGCTGTGAAAAAGCACATTTTGTTTTTTCACAGCCCCCTGTGGGATTACTTATTAAGCATTTTTTTTAGTCTTTCCATAGCTTCTTTTGTGTTTTCCTCGTTATTGAAGGAGGTCAATCTAAAGAAGTTATTTCCGTTTTTACCAAAACCCGCACCGGGGGTACCTACTACCTGTGCTTCGTTTAAAAGGCGATCGAAAAACTCCCAACTGTCTGTGTTATCGGGGCATTTAAGCCAAATATAAGGGGAGTTTATACCACCGTAGTACTTTATGCCTATCTCGTCTAAGGTAGAAGCTATTATTTTGGCATTTTTTCTGTAGAGGGCAAGGGTCTCATCGGCTTGTTTTAAGCCTTCCTCGGTAAAGACAGCTGCGGCTGCCTTTTGAACGATATAGGGGACACCGTTAAACTTTGTGGACTGTCTTCTAAGCCACATTTTGTTTAAGTACATATCCTGACCTTTTGATGAGGTTACCTTTATATTTTTAGGCACTATGGTGTAACCGCATCTTGTTCCCGTAAAGCCTGCGGTTTTGGAAAGGGAGCAAAACTCTACGGCACAATCCTTGGCACCTTCTATTTCGTATATGCTACGAGGCAGAGTTTCATCTGTTATAAAACGCTCGTAGGCAGCATCAAAAAGTATTATGGCACCCTTTTCCAAAGCATAGTCTACCCATTGTTTGAGTTGTGCCTTGTTGTATACCGCTCCTGTGGGATTGTTGGGAGAACAGATATAAATAATATCAGCATCTACCTTAGGGTCGGGTAGGGGAAGGAAACCGTTTTCATCGGTGGCATCCGCAAATATTATATCTCTTCCGTTCATGGTGTTGGTATCTACATACACGGGATAAACAGGGTCGGGCACAAGTACGGTGTTGTCCTTTGAGAACATATCGGTAATATTTCCCGTATCGCTTTTTGCACCGTCGGATATGAATACCTCATCTATGTCAAGCTCAACATTTCTCTTTTGGTAGTAGCCTTTTATAGCCTGTCTTAAAAAAGCATAGCCCTGTTCGGGACCGTAGCCTTTAAAGGTCTCGGCTTTAGACATTTCTTTAACTCCCTCTTCAAGGGCGTTTATTACAGCCTTTGACAAGGGATTTGTAACATCGCCTATACCCAGGCGAATTACCTTCTTATCGGGATTTGCTTCCTCAAAGGCAGCTACTCTTTTAGCTATCTCGGAAAACAGATAGCTGTCTTTTACATTTAAGTAGTTTTCGTTAAATTTTACCATATATTATTTTCCTTTTAGCAGTTTTTCCACACTGGCAAGCTCCAGACATACGCAGAAAACATCCACTGCATTTTTAAGCTCTTCACAAGTAGGGTAGGAGGGAGCTATTCTTATATTGGAGTCCTTAGGGTCTTTTTTGTAGGGGTAGGTAGCACCCGCATCCGTAAGACAAAGACCGCAATTTTTAGCTAACTCTACCGTTCTTTTTGCACAACCCTCAAGGGTGTTTACGGAAATGAAATATCCTCCGTCGGGTTTTGTCCATTCCAATATTCCCAAGGGTGCTATTTTTTTGTCGAATGTATCAAGTACTATATCAAACTTTTCTTTTAAAAGGTCGCCAAGTTTTTTCATGTGGTCATGAATACCTGCGGCATTCTTAAAGAAGTTGAATGTTCTAAGCTGATTTAACTTGTTGTGGCCTATGGTCTGTATGCCAAAGTGTTTCTTTATCTCTTCTATGTAGTTGTCTCCGGCTGCAATGATAGCAACACCGGAGCCGGGGAAGGTTATTTTTGAGGTGGAGAAGAAATATAATATTCTGTCGTTTGTGCCGTATTTGCTGCAAAGCTCAAATATGTTTGCAAGATGTCTTTCTTTGTATACATGGTGTACGGCATAGGCATTATCCCAGAATAATTTAAAATCCTCCGCAGCGGTCTCCATTTTGGCAAGTCTTTCGACAGTGGTATCGCTGTAGCAAATGCCTCCGGGATTGGAGTAAAGAGGAGTACAAAGTATAGCTTTTATACTCTTATCTTCCTTTACAAGTTTTTCCACAATATCCATATCGGGACCGTCGTCCTTCATGGGTATGTTTATCATTTCAAAACCGAATTCTTCGCAGATAGCAAAGTGTCTGTCATATCCGGGTACGGGGCAGAGTATTTTGGTTTTCTCCTTTCCCCAAGGGGTAGAGCCTCCCGCACCGAAAATGTAGAGCCTTGCCATAGCATCGTATATAAGGTTAAGGCTGGAGTTTCCGCCGACTATTATATTTTTTTCGGGTATATGGAGAAGCTCGGAAAAAAGGCCTTTTATTTCCTTTATACCGTCTAATATACCGTAGTTTCTCGAATCGATACCTTCGCTTGTAATGTAATTATCTATGGGAGCAGTAAGAATCTCGTTTGAAAGATCGAGCTGACTTCCTGCAGGCTTTCCCCTTGACATATCCAGGGTCATACCTGCCGCCTTTATATTTTCGTATTCTTTTGTGAGCTCATCTTTAAGGGTTGTAAGCTCAGCCTTTGAAAGTTCGCAATAACGAGCCATTTCATACCTCCGCGTAAATCCAAAAAATTCATAACATTAGTAATATTATACACTTAGAGCCTTTTTTTTTCAATAGGATTTATGTCCAAAAATAAGGGTAATAACTCTTGAAATTTGAATTTACAACATAGCTTGTGGATTATATACCAAGTACCCTTTGAGCGTTTTTAAAATAAATGTTATCTTTATCTTTTGAAGATATTTCTTCAAAGTCCACCGCCCGTACATACATTTCGGGATTACATATAGGAAAGTCCGTGCCGAAAAGTATCTTTTCGCTTCCTACCTCATTTACAAGTTTTTTAAGCATACCGAAACGGAAAAGTCCCGTGCCGCTTAGGTCAAGGTAGCAATTATCATATTTTTTTAGCCTTGATATATGGTTTTCAAGGTCAACTCTGTCTCGGGGATGGGCACACACAAATATAATATCTTTAAAAGTTTTGATGGCTTGTTCCATACTCTCTTCACTTTGAGTGTGAAGGCTTACCACCATATTAAGAGTATTTATTTTCTCGTATATGCTGTGTAGTCCCTCATCATAATAATGCTCCCAACCGTGATAGTAGGGCACAAGCTCCCCTGCAAGCCGAACACCTTTTTGGGCATAGTACTCAAGCATCTCAATGCTTTCCTCCACAAAGTTTGGGTGAATGTGTATACCCGGGATATATTTTTCTCCGTAAAATTCTTTAAGCTTAAGTGCGGTATCATTAAGTACTTTTACGGTATCCAATGAGGTGCCCTTTTCTATGACCGAGCCGCACCATACATCTATACCCGCTCTATGCATAAGCCTTGCAAAATCCTCGGGATCTTTTACGGTGTTTTCATAGAAGCAGGAGTTTTGTTCTTTTGTTATAAAGGGATGGGTGTGAAAGTCTATTATCATTTCTTTTAAAAAAAGGGTACCCGAAAGTACCCTTAAATTTTTTATTATACTAAGCCCTGAGCTATCATAGCATCTGCAACCTTCTTGAAGCCTGCAATGTTAGCACCTGCTACGAAGTCATCCTTTGTAGCGTACTCTGCAGCTGCCTCGCTGATGTTAGCATAGATGTTTTCCATGATGTTCTTAAGCTTGCTGTCAACTTCTTCGAAGCTCCAGCTTAATCTCTCGCTGTTCTGGCTCATTTCAAGAGCACTTGTTGCTACACCGCCTGCGTTTGCAGCCTTACCGCCAACAAAGTATACACCGTTCTGCTGGAAGTATAATGTAGCATCAAGAGTTGTAGGCATGTTAGCACCTTCACAAACGTACTTAACACCGTTTGCAACAAGAGCCTTAGCATCATCAAGGTCAAGCTCGTTCTGTGTAGCACAAGGAAGAGCAACATCGACCTTGTAGTTCCATACACCGTGCTCACCGTTCTTTTTCTCGTGATACTCTGCAGAGCTTCTTTGAGCAGCATATTCTGTAAGACGAGCTCTCTTAACTTCCTTAACTTCCTTAAGAAGCTCAACATCGATACCCTCGGGATCGTAGATCCAACCTGTGGAATCGGAAAGTGTAACTACCTTTGCACCAAGCTGCTGAGCCTTCTGTGTAGCGTAGATAGCAACATTACCCGATCCCGATACAGCAACTGTCTTGCCTTCAAGGCTGTCGCCGTGATCCTTAACAAGAGCGTTTGTAAGGTAAAGAAGACCGTAACCTGTAGCCTCTGTTCTTGCAAGGGAACCACCGAAGGTAAGACCCTTACCTGTAAGAACGCCTTCGTAAAGACCTGTGATCCTCTTGTACTGACCGTACATGAAACCTATCTCTCTGCCGCCTACACCGATGTCACCTGCGGGAACGTCGGTATCTGCACCTATATATTTGTAAAGCTCTGTCATAAATGACTGACAGAATCTCATAACTTCGTTGTCACTCTTGCCCTTAGGGTCGAAGTCGGAACCACCCTTACCGCCACCTATGGGAAGACCTGTAAGGCTGTTCTTGAATATCTGCTCAAAACCTAAGAACTTTATAATACCGAGATTTACAGAGGGGTGAAATCTGAGACCACCCTTGTAAGGTCCTATAGCAGAGTTGAATTGAACTCTGAATCCTCTGTTTACCTGAACCTTGCCGTTGTCGTCGATCCAGGGAACTCTGAACATGATCTGACGCTCGGGCTCAACAAGTCTTTCAAGTAAAGCCACATCTTCGTATTTTTTGTTTGCTTCAACAAAAGGCTTAAGGGTATTCAATACCTCGGTAGCTGCCTGATGGAATTCGGGCTGACCGGGATTTTTAGCAATAAGGCCTTCAAGTACTCTCTCTACGTAACTCATAGTTAAAAAACCTCCGTAAATTTTTTATACAAACTCGTTTGCACCAAACTTGTTTGTGCCAAACCGGTTTGTGCCGTATCTTTTTTGGCTGAGAAATATTATAATTTTTTTACAACTGTTTGTCAATGAATATTCGCTATACAAATGTAACAATATTTTATAAAAAAATTATGCAAGCTGAACAAAAAATCATTATTTAATTAAGTATTCCAAGTAAAAACATAACTTAATTAAGAAATAAACAATTAAAAGCCTAATTAAATAAGGTCAAAATATTGTTAAGGAAACTACTATATTCTTGGAACTGCACTCATTTTATAAAAAAGCGGGAAGGTAATGTCCTTCCCGCTTTTTGTCGCTTATTATATAAATGGTCTTACATAAGGGGTGCAAATATCTTCATGAAACTGCCCAATATTTTATAAGAAAGCTTTTCGGCTTTTATGGTTTGAGGTGTTACTTGTTTGCATTTTGCCAAAGTATCTTTATAGTCCTTTTCAATATCGGAGATACAGCTTGACTTATACATATAGGCACCGCATTCAAAATGATGATAAAGACTTCTGTAATCTAAGTTTATAGTACCTACACAGGCTTTTTCGTCATCACTTACAAAAAGCTTTGCATGTACAAATCCGGGGGTATATTCGTATATTTTTACACCCGAGGAAACAAGGGAAGAGTAGTGGGTCTTGGCAAGGGCGTATGCCGATTTTTTATCGGGTATCCCGGGTAGTATTATCTTAACGTCCACACCTCTTTCCGCCGCATACTTAAGGGCGGTCTCAAGCTCGTTATCAAGTATGAGATAGGGGGTCATTATATGTACGTATTCTTTGGCACGGTAGAGCATATCTATATACACGCTCTCACCCGATTTATATCTGTCCATGGGAGAGTCGCAAAAAGGTATGACATAGCCGTCGCTTTCCGTTTTGGGCACTTCGGATAAAACATTTTCCCAATCTTGCTTTTCGTCAAAGACTTGCCAAATTTGCAAAAACATAAGTGTAAAGCTTTTTGCCGCATCCCCCTTAAGCATAATGGCTGTGTCCTTCCAGTGCCCGAAGCGAGATTTTTTGTTTATGTATTCATCTCCCAGATTTATCCCACCTGTGAAAGCTACTTTGTTGTCTATGACCGTTATCTTTCTGTGGTCACGATAGTTGTAGTGGGTGGAAAGGAAGGGTACTATGGGAGAGAAGGGGCGACACTGTATATTAAGCTTTTCCATTCTTTTGGGGTAGTCAGAAGAGAGAAGCAAAACATCGCACATACCGTCATATATCACTCTTACATCTACGCCTTGGGCTGCCTTTCTTGCCAGCACATCAAGTATCTTGCCCCACATATAGCCCTCACTTATTATAAAGTACTCCATGTATATAAACTTTTCAGCCTTTTCCAACTCTTCAAGCAGGGCTTCAAATTTGTCCTCGCCCAAGGGGAAATACTTGACGGAAGTGTTTTTGAATAGGGGAAAACATCCGCTTTTATTTAAAAAGCGCCACAACTCCGCCGTACCCGAGGCCTTGATATCGGGCTCTTTTATAATACTTTCATCCTGAGGTATCATATCCTTTGTCTTTTCAAGCACGGTATTCAAGGCCACCTGCGCTGTTCTGTGGCCTATGTCGTTTTGTGTCCAAGCAAGAAATAAGGCACCCGGTACGGGAAAGAGCATCAAAAGGAAAAGCCAGGTCATTTTTGCGGAGTAATCCATTTGACAGTTAAAGAGATATATTACCATACCTATGGCAAATACTGTTTGTATAAGTGCTATATAGGGGAAGTAGTCCCTAAACCACCCAAAAATACAAAGTACTATACTTATCTCTATGGAGAGCATCAATACAAAAAAAGGCAGACGACTGAATATAAATCTCAACAAACCTTTATTCTCTTTAGGTAAAAGATATATTATATTTTCTTTTTGTTCCATATATTTACCTCCTCTGCTCTGTATAAAAATATGCGTTTTTACAAAAATCCCCCGTAATTACGGGGGTGGGTTATCAGCCTTCGCCAAAGCTTTCTTTCAGCTCAAGCTTTGTACCGTCACTTTTGGTCAATATGTCTTTTTCGTCTCCGAATAAGAGCTTGCACTCCTGTCCGTTTGATGAGTATATTCTCTGTAAACCAAGATATGTAAGTTTTGTTTCGTTGTTGCTCTCATCTTTGATGTTGAGATACACATCATTTACGGTATATGTTTTATCGTCGTCGCCCTTGTAGATACGGGTGTCGGGGTCGTCATTTACTCTTTGTAAGACAACATTTTTAGCGTCGGGGTAGATGAATATTCTTTCGTTTTCATCATTTATATAAACACTGTACTCATTACCCTTTTCATCCGTAAATACATCCTGATCGTACATGGGACGGTAGTATTTTGTTGCTGTACCGTCGGAGGCCACCTCCACAAACCAATCGTAGTATATGCTGTAAAGGTTATTGTCCTTGTCGGTATATATAAGATCATAGTCGTTTTTGCACTTTACCGTAGTACCGCTGGGTAAAATATAAGCCATGTATGGTGTAGTGCCGAATTTTGAAATTACCTGTGTAAGCTTATTTCCTTCCGTATCTTTGTATATGAAATTTACATCTCCCAAAAGAAGCTGCTCCGTTATTTCACCCTCTTTGTTTCTTACGATGACAGAGGAGGGAATACTTCCGGGGGTGTACTCGTAGCTGTTGCCGTCTTCATCCACACGAATGGGGTCATGTATATCGCTTACTATTTTCTTCATTTCTCCCTGTGCGTTTACAAAAGTTACTTTGTTTTCATCATATACAAACTTTGGTGTTTTACCGTCTTTGTCCGTGAAAACCTCTTCGGATACATCTGTATCCAAAAATTCCCCTATAAGATTTCCGTCTTTGTCATGTGCAAAGGTACGGTCCTTCATTTCGCTGAATATACTGCCGTCCTCACCCTCGTGGTAGTAAAGGAAGCCGCCTGTTTCCTCAGTATCTTCCATCTCCTCTTCGGAAGCGGCGGAAGATACGGTAACGGTTTTGGTCTCGGCATCCCAATCGGTGTTGTAACCGAAGCTTTCGGCTACAAAACGGAGGGGAAGCATGGTAGTACTATCTTTTATTATGGGAGCCACATCAAGCTCTTCATCTTCATCGTTAAGCTTTGCTGTGGTGCTGTTTATTGTAAGTTCTATTTTATCATCGTTGTATGTAAGGGTTACGGTTTTGGTCTCCGCATCCCAAAGTACCTCTCCTCCCATGGCCTCCACAACGGCTCTTACGGGCACAAGAGTGCGACCTTCTACGATAACGGGAGCTGTATCTAAGGGTATCTGCTCTGAGTTTACACTGATAACAGGCTCGTTTACCGTAAGTTTTGCTGTTTTTTCCTCTGCCTGTGTGCCTACGCATAAGCCTGCCGCAAAGGCAAGGCTTAATATTGTTTTTAATGTTTTGTGCTGTATTTTCATATATATCACTCCTTATTGCTTACTATCTTGGCGCCTCTGAATACGGTTTCAACACCGTCTATTTCTTTTATAAGGTCTTTCATGGCTTTGTAGCCGAATTTTTTGTAGTCTGTTTTAAGTTCGGATTTTAAGTATCTGGATATGGCACCCGTATTCTTGACCTGACCTCCGTTGTTAATGATATAGTCCTTGACAGCCTTTTTAAGAGCTTCTTTTTCGGACAAATTCTTATCTATAATAAGGACATCATCTTTATTTATGCCTATCTCATCGGTGCCTCTTAAAATATCCACAAACTTTCTGTAACCCACTTTAATATTTAAAGCCGATATTTGTTCGTATAGCTTTGATAATTTTACACTCTCGGGGTTTTGAGACAGTATTGTGAGTGCCTTTAATCTTATATCTTCTTTGTTTACGGTATCTTTGCTGCCTTTATCTTTGGCTTTTGTTGTTCTTTCCTTTTGGGGAGTTGCTTTCTCTGCTTTTTTACGGCTCTTATCCCTTTCCATGGTGACCGTATTGGCATTTACCGATAGGGAAGGTATACTTTTAAGGAAAGAAGAAAGTTGGCTGTAACCCAAAGATTTTGAGTTAAAGGAAGGATACTTGCCCTTTATGAAAATATCTATTTTTTGTAAAGGGCTTACTCTATAATTGTGAGAGGCAATATATTCTTTTATGTCTCTTACGATATCCTCCACATTTACAGAGTCTTCAAGTACGGCTGTATAGTTGTTGCCCTCCTGTTTTATGGTAAGCTTGTCGCTCATTTTTTCGCTTACGAAAACACTCAGCTTGCTGTAACCGTAGTTTCTTGTATCAAAATCGGGGAAAAGACGGTTAAGGGTATTACCTATTTCACCTAAGGATATTTTGTTGTTATCTGAGGTGAACATATTAAGTATAGCTTGTTTTATGTTTTCTATAGATGTTACGGATTCGGAGGAGTTGTCGTCTCTGGTCTCTGATATAAGGTCTACATGTATAAACTTATTGCAAGAGCGTACAAAGGAGGCGGGAGTCTTGGACTCTCCCATACCCACCACCTTCTTGTTGGCTTCTCTTAAGCGTATGGCAAGCCTTGTAAAATCGCTGTCGCTGGTGACTATGCAAAATATATCCGCACTGTTGTTGTAAAGTATATCCATAGCTTCTATCACCATGGTTATATCCGTGGCATTTTTGCCCTTTACATAGTCGAACTGCTGTACGGGGGTTATGGAATACTCCAAAAGTATCTCCTCGCTCCAGCCGTTGTTTTTCTTCCAGTTTCCGTATATTCTTCTTACGGATATGGTGCCTATATTTGTAAGCTCGTCAAATATATTTTTAACATATTTGCTGGCAATATTATCCGCATCTATAAAAAGTGCTATGTTATTTTCGGAATTTGTCATTGATTTTCCTCTTCGGAGATTATATTTACAATGGTTTGTGCAGCCTTTTCCATGGACTCAAGGCAGATATATTCGTAGGGACCGTGGAAATTGTGACCGCCGGTAAATATATTGGGGCAGGGCAAACCTTTGTAGGAAAGCATGGCACCGTCCGTGCCGCCTCTTATAGGCAGTATGAGAGGTTTTACACCCGTTTTTATAATGGCATTTACAGCCTTGTTGACGATCTTGGGTGTCTTGTTTATTATATCTGCCATATTATAGTACTGGTCGTGCATATCCACCGTCACTATTTCTTTTCCGTATTTACGGTTAAAGTTATTTACAAGGGTAGTTAAGAGGGTCTTCTTTTTCTTAAAGTCTATGGTGTCAAAATCCCTTATTATGTAGGTGAGTTCCGCCTTTGCCACATCCGCTTTTATATTCAAAAGATGGAAGAAACCCTCATGACCGTCTGTTTGTTCGGGGGTCTGTTCTTCGGGCAGGGAAGCAATAAAGCGAGATGCCACAAGGGCTGCATTTATCATTACACCCTTTGCGGAGCCGGGGTGTACACTTTTGCCTCTTATTGTGATGACAGCCTGTGCGGCGTTAAAGTTTTCATAGCTTATCTCTCCAAGCTCGCCGCCGTCTACGGTATAGGCATAATCGCAACCAAAAGCCTCCACATCGAAGTTGGCGGTACCGAGACCTATCTCTTCATCGGGAGTAAAGGCTATATGTATATTGCCATGCTTTATTTCGGGATGTTCTTTTACATATTTTACGGCTGCTATTATTTCCGCTATACCCGCCTTATCGTCGGCACCTAAAAGGGTGGTGCCGTCGGAGCATATAAGGGTCTTACCTCTGTACTTGTAGAGATGGGGGAACTCGTCGGGAGAAAGTACGGGCCCTCTTCTTTCTATGTTTCCGCCGTCATAATTTTCTTTTATAATGGGTACTATATTCTTTCCCGAAAAATCCGGAGAGGTATCCATGTGAGATATAAAGCCTATATTTTCATTTCCGCCGTTAGAAGGTAAGAGTGCTGTTACTATACCGTTGGAGTCGGCTTTAACATCCTCAAGTTCAAGCTCTGCAAGCCTTCCCGCCAGAAGCTCCGAAAAAAAGAACTGAGACTCCGTGGAAGGGGAAGTTTTAGAGTTTGGGTCGGATGTGGTATCGTATTTTATAAGGTCTAAAAAAAGTTCTTTTATATATTCTTTCATAAGCGTTTCCTCAGTCGAATATGCTCAACTGTACAAAGTCCTCCCCTGTTTTTGCTTTTTTCTTCTTTTTGGAGGAACGGTTGAGTAGAAACATATTTGTTACAAGAGCCTGTAGCTTTTGGAGCTGATCGGTCTTTTTTTCAAGTTCCGTTATCTTTTCTTCCAGTTGGGAAAAAAGGTTTTCGTTTTCCATATCAATCTGTTATTTTGATAGAACAAAATCCCTTCTTGCCTTTTTGTATCATTATGGTGTTGTCGGCATCGGCATTTTCAAGGGTAACGGTGTAGGCAATATCAGAGATCTTCTCGTTGTTTACCTTTACGCCGCCTTGCTGTATAAGCCTTCTGCCTTCGCCTCTTGAAGGTATGAGGGAGCATTTTTCAAGAACTTCTATAATATTTATACCTTTTTCAAGCTCTTCTTTGCTTATTTCCACCGTAGGCACGGAGCCACCCTTAGCACCTCCCATAAAGAGGGACTTTGCGGCTGTGTCTGCCTTTTTGGCTTCCTCTTCACCGTGTACGAGGCTTGTAAGCTCGTATGCAAGTATTTCTTTTGCCTTGTTGAGCTGTGCGCCCTCCCAAGAGTCCATCTCATCTATTTGCTCTAAGGGGAGGAAGGTGAGCATTCTTATGCACTTAAGCACATCGGGATCTGCCACATTTCTCCAGTACTGGTAGAAATCGTAGGGGCTTGTCTTGTCGGGGTCGAGCCAAACGGCACCCGATTGAGTTTTGCCCATTTTCTTGCCCTCGGAGTTAAGGAGGAGGGTAATTGTCATAGCATGGGCATCTTTACCCAGCTTTCTTCTTATAAGCTCCGTACCACCAAGCATATTGCTCCACTGGTCGTCACCGCCGAACTGCATATTGCAGCCGTAGTCCGTAAAGAGCTTATAGAAATCGTAGCTTTGCATTATCATATAGTTAAATTCAAGGAAGGAAAGACCTTTTTCCATTCTCTGCTTGTAGCACTCCGCACGAAGCATTTTGTTTACGCTAAAGTGGGCGCCTACCTCTCTTAAAAGCTCTATATAGTTAAGGTCCATAAGCCAATCCGCATTGTTTACCATAAGGGCTTTATTATCGGAAAAGTCTATAAATCTTTCCATCTGCTTTTTGAAGCAATCTATATTGTGGGCGATAGTCTCCTTTGTCATCATTTGTCTCATGTCGGTCCTTCCCGAAGGATCGCCTATCATACCCGTACCTCCGCCTAAGAGGGCTATGGGCTTATTGCCTGCCATCTGCAGTCTTTTCATAAGACAAAGTGCCATAAAGTGCCCTACATGGAGAGAGTCGGCTGTGGGATCGAAACCTATATAAAATGTTGCCTGTCCGTTATTTACCAGCTCTCTTATCTGTTTCTCGTCGGTAAACTGAGCAAGAAGACCTCTTGCCTGAAGTTCTTCAAAAATTTTCATATTATCCTCCTTAATAAAAAAGAGTATGCCATCCATAAGGACGAGCATACTCGCGGTACCACCTTAATTTGCACATATCGTGCCTCTTGTGCTTCTTAAAGGGAAGCCTGCTTTTTGCTCCGAGGGTGTAACTTCACTTTTGCTTAAGGTAATGCTCGCACCTACCGCATACTCTCTGTTGCTCTTTGCAAAAGCTATATAAGTCCTCTTCATCACAAATGATCTATTATAAAAATACTACCACATACTCATTAAAATGTCAAGATGGCTTAAGGGAACCTCTAAAAACTCATAAATCGTAAAATTGGCTATCTTGCAAAGGTTAGTCGTCAATGTCTCTCACCAATGCTCTACATTGGCTTCGAGCCATTTCCCGGTCCTCGAACAAGATATCTCATTTTACTTCAATAGCACTTTTTAGAGGTCCCCTTAACTTTCGCTTTTTTCGTTAAAAGCTTAGTCTTCCGTCTTTTCATTCTTGAACATTTTAATATCCGTTACCTTAGGGGCATCATCGCCTTTGTAGCCTATCTGGAAGGTAAGCTGATAGGTGTTGTTGTCCTTATCTTTGGAAGGTATTTGTGTCCACTCGTCGGCTGTGTATATGAGAACATTGTCCTCTATCTCGTGCTTGCCGTTCCATATACCCTTCATTTTAAATGGTGAATCGAAGGTCACTCTTGCCGTCCACTGTGCGGGGATCTCTTCTTCGGAAGTATTTGTAATATCTATATAGTACTGAGAAATGTTGTACTTTTCATCATCTATTTTGTCTTCCCAAGAATTGTTGTTTTTCCATTCGTAGGTGAATTCCTTTATCTCGGTAGTGGCTGCATCATCCTCAGAGGTGCTTTCCTTATCCTCTTTTTTGTCTTCTGTTTTCTCTTGCTTTTCTTCTTCTTTATTTTCTTTTTCGGTGTTTTCTTGCTTATCTTCTTGCTTTTCGTCTTTTACCGCATTAGCCGAAGCCTCAGCGGTTGCAGGAGCCTGAGGAGCATTTCTCTTGCCCGAAGCTACGCCTGCGGCATATATGCCCGCTCCCAAAAGAAGAGCAACTATGGCTACTGCAAGTACGACTTTTAAAGATACACCTTGATTCATTTTTTATTCCCCCTTATGCTTTGCTTACCTTTGCGGTAAGTGCTGTGATCTCGTCTATGGACCTGCAACTGCTGTATTGATTTACAAGCAGTGTTATTTTTTCTTTGAATTTTTGCATGTCCGCTTTTCTGGCTGTAGTTTTTTCTTTGTACCACTTGTCTTTTTCTTTTAATCTCTTTGCCAAAGCATTATAGAAAGCTTTAGCCGTTTTTACATACTGTTGATCTTCCTTTGACTTTGCTATTGCATCCCAGTTGGCGGTAAGCTTTTTGATGTTGTTGGCTTTAAATCTGTTGTTGCCTTCGGAGTTGCCTATGGAATAGCCTGTTATAGCCGTTTTAAGATCCTTATATACCGTATCGGAAAGTCTTTTTGATACTCCGGCTACGGGGCTTTGCATCATGGCATTGAAGGTGGTGGTCTCGGTGGTGGTCTCCGCCTTGGTGGTTTGTGCCGCGGTAGTTGCCTGTGTTGTTGTCACCGTGGTTGTTTGGGTGGTGGTCACCTTTGTGGGATCGGTAAGCTTTAATATTTTGTTCTTGCTGTCCCACTCTACCTTAAAGCCTGCATTTTTACTTACATCGTGTACGGGAACATAGGCGGCATCGTTTATTATTTTGGGTGTAGCCGAGGTAGCGGCATACATATCGTTTAAGGTATAAAGAGCCTTACCCATGGTAAACTTAAAGCTTTTGCTTCCCTTTTTCATGTATACTACCTTTTCCTTGGGCTTCCACTGTACCTCCATACCCAGTAGCTTACCCAACTCTCCCGCCGGGGCAAGCACGGTATTAGACTCCACCGTCAAAGAGTTTTCAAAAAACACTTCTTCCCCATTTATAAACACCTGTATACTGTCCCCCGCTAAAGCGGTATTGTAGGCAAAAAGTGCACCTAAGGACAGTATAAGGAGCAGTAAAGTTATTTTTATGTTTTTCATATAACCTTCCTTTCGAGGTATAACCCAATCCATCGCTACCCTACGATTATAACAAAAAAGAAAGGTGTTTGTCCATACTTATTTTAAGGGAACCTCTAAAAAGTCATAAATCGTAAAATTGGCTATCTTGCCCGAGTACGTCGTCAATGTCTCTTACCAATGCTCTACATTGGCTTCGAGCCATTTCCTAGTCCTCGAACAAGCTATCTCAATTTTACTTCAAT
>JAFSVK010000127.1 GCA_017444985.1 Bacillota bacterium | reverse complement strand
TGCTATTGAAGTAAAATTGAGATAGCTTGTTCGAGGACTAGGAAATGGCTCGAAGCCAATGTAGAGCATTGGTGAGAGACATTGACGACGTAATCGGGCAAGATAGCCAATTTTACGATTTATGAGTTTTTAGAGGTTCCCATAAATAAGAGGGGTGTGAAATATCACACCCCGTAATTTTTTGCTTTTTTATTATTTTGCAAGAACCTCGTCCACTATCTTCATGATGGCGGAAGCGGCGTTTTCTATTTTCTTGTCTGCATCCTCAAGGCTTGTGCCCTTTGTTCCGAAGTATATTTTGATCTTAGGCTCGGTACCGCTTGGTCTTACACAGAACCAAGTGCTGTCCTCAAGGGTAAAGTATACTACATTGCTTTTGGGAAGGCCTGTGGGACAACTCTTGCCCGATACTTTGTCAATTATAACATCGGAAAGATAATCCCTTGTTTCTATAACCTTTACACCGCCTATTTCATCGGGGGCAGAGGTGCGAAGGGTATCCATTATCTTCTTCATATCGTTTATACCCTCGATACCCTTAAGAGTTATGGGCTTTATGGTCTCTCTGTAGTATCCGTATTTCTCATAAAGTTCCATAAGACCGTCATAAAGGTTCATGCCCTTTGTTTTATAGTAGGCTGCAAGCTCGCTTATGAGCATGGAAGCTACCACCGCATCCTTATCTCTTGCGTAGGTGCCCGAAAGACAGCCGTAGCTTTCCTCAAAACCGAAAACATAGCTGTGGGAATTATCCGTTTCAAATTCCTTTATTTTCTCGCCTATGTACTTAAAGCCCGTGAGAACATCGTAGTATTCAAGGCCGTAATTTTTGGCTATGGCTTTTGTAAGGTCTGTGGACACTATGGTGGAAATAAGGGCTCCGTTTGCGGGAAGGGTGCCTTTTTCCTTCTTTTGAGAACAGATATACTCTGCTATAAGGGCTCCCGTGTTGTTTCCGCTAAGTACCGTATATTCACCGTTTTGCATCTTGCATACCGCACCTACTCTGTCGCAGTCGGGGTCTGTACCTATTACGATATCCGCACCCTCTTTGTTGGCAAGGGCTGTAGCAAGTTTGAAAACATCGGGGTTTTCGGGGTTGGGATAACCTACCGTTGTGAAGTTGCCGTCGGGTTCTTCCTGTTCGGGAACAACATACACATTCTTAAAGCCCGCTTTTTTAAGCACTCTTCTTACGGGCTTGTTACCGGAGCCGTGTATAGGAGTATACACTATCTTTATATCGGAGTTTTTAACGATATCTTCATTTACAAGCTGTTCAAGTACAGCCTTATCATAAGCCTCGTCTACATCGGGTCCCATAACGTTGAATAAGCCTGCCTTTACGGCATCTTCCTTTGACATTGTCTTTATTTTGCGGAAATCGTCCACCGCATTGACCTCGTCTATAATAGCTTCATCTCTGGGGTAGGGCACCTGTCCGCCGTCTTCCCAATATACCTTGTAACCGTTGTATTCGGGGGGATTGTGGCTTGCCGTTACAACTATACCGCCCGTACATTTTAAGTAGCGTACCGCAAAGCTGAGCATGGGTGTAGGGCGAAGTTCATCGTAAATATATGTCTTTATACCGTTGGCATTAAGTACCAAGGCTGCGGTCTCGGAAAACTCGGGGCTCATATTTCTGCTGTCGTGGGCTATGGCTACACCCTTCTTTACAGCTTCTTCCCCTTGCTTTATTATATAGTTGGCAAAGCCCTGTGTAGCCTTGCTTACGGTATATATATTCATTCTGTTGGTGCCTGCACCTATAATACCTCTTAAACCACCTGTGCCGAACTCAAGATTTTTATAAAATCTTTCCTCTATCTCTTTGTCGTTACCTTCTATTTTTTTTAGCTCGTCTCTTGTAGCTTGGTCGAAATAGGTATCTTCACACCACTGTTTGTAAACATCTTTGTATCCCATTTTGAACACTCCCTTCTTTTTGTTAGCGTTTTTCTTTAAAGCTTTAAGGCTTCTTTTATAATATACAGTATACATAATTTATAACAAAATTACAAGCATAAAGTGTAAAAATGTGAAATTTTGACAAACAATTTGTTATGAGATATGGCTTTGTAAAAAAACACCGCAAAAACAAATTTTGTCTTTGCGGTGTTCGATACTAATCATAGTAACCTTTATATTTTAGGACAAAAGTGTCGGCTACTTCCCAACGGCACTACAAGCATCAGCACTTTTGCTACGCAAAAGTCAGGCTTTCGCCTGCCCGCATCTATCTTTGCGGTGCAAGGGTCGTTCCCTACAGGTTGTAAAATAGGATTTTGTTAAATCTAAAGTTTTCTATGACAAATTAGTATGAGATATTAACTATTGTTGAAAAAATCATAAAGGGGAGCTCTAAAAAGTGCTATTGAAGTAAAATTGAGATATCTTGTTCGAGGACTAGGAAATGGCTCGAAGCCAATGTAGAGCATTGGTGAGAGACATTGACGACGTAATCGAGCAAGATAGCCAATTTTACGATTTA
>JAFSVK010000126.1 GCA_017444985.1 Bacillota bacterium | reverse complement strand
TGGGCACCTCTAAAAACTCATAAATCGTAAAATTGGCTATCTTGCCCGAATACGTCGTCAATGTCTCTCACCAATGCTCTACATTGGCTTCGAGCCATTTCCTAGTCTTCGAACAAGCTATCTCAATTTTACTTCAATAGCACTTTTTATAGGTACCCTAAAGCCTATTACTACTCTAAAGATGGAGAACAAAGGATAGTTCTCTGCAGAGGCGGACAAAATGGCTACGGTGGTACATCATTTAGCTATGCATATTGCCACATAAATCCGGCAAAAAAGCCACAACCCTCTTTATAAAAGGCTGTGGCTTTTTCTTAAGGAAACACTGAATAATTTAGATTTCGCCTCGATGGCTAAAATTTCCCAACTCGTCTCATTATTTTCGCTTACAGCGAAAACCGCCTTGAGGCGTCCGATATCTTTCGGTAACTGTCAAGGTCTCTTGACATAGCAAGTTTGTAAGTTTGCTCGCAAACTTACAAATCCCGAAGGGACGGACTTTTGCTTCGCAAAATCCGCAATGCTATGCCTGCGAGCCCTTTCCCAGATTTGTGAAATTTTATCTCACCTATGCTTCAACCACATTAATCAGTGCTTCCTTAATAATTTATGATATAATTTTCAATTTCCCACTGACTTACAAATGTTCTGAAGTTATCCCATTCCTTCTTTTTGGATTTGTAGAAGGCTTTGTATGCGTGTTCACCCAATACCTTTCTTACAAGACCGTCTTCTTTCATAACGTGAAGGGCTTCTATAAGGCTTCCGGGGAGGTTTTCCACGCCGTACTCTTCTCTCTGCTCGGGAGTGAGTTTGAATACATTCTCATCCACACTGGGAGGTACGGGGAGGTTTCTTTCTATACCGTCAAGGCCTGCCGCAAGACAGCAAGCAAGGCAGAGGTAAGGGTTTGTGGAAGGGTCGGGACTTCTGAGCTCCACTCTTGTGCCTGCGCCTCTTGAAGCGGGTATTCTTATGATATCGGTTCTGTTGGAAGCGGACCAAGCTATATAGCAAGGTGCCTCATAACCCGGAACAAGTCTTTTGTAGGAGTTTACAAGAGGGTTTGTAACGGCTGTGATACCTGCCACGTGCTCAAGTACTCCCGCTATAAAGTTATATGCCTTTTCGGAGAGTTGGAGTTCCCCTGTAGGGTCGAAAAATACATTCTTGCCGTCTTTAAAAAGAGACATATTGGTATGCATACCCGAACCGTTTATACCGTATATGGGCTTAGGCATAAAGGTAGCATGAAGGCCGTATTTTTTAGCTATAACCTTTACCACCGTTCTGAATGTTACAACATTGTCCGCTGTTGTAAGAGCATCGGCATATTTAAAGTCTATTTCGTGCTGTCCCTCGGAAACTTCGTGATGAGATGCCTCTATCTCAAAGCCCATCTTTTCAAGGGTAAGACAAATATCTCTTCTGGCATCGGTACCTAAGTCTACGGGGTCGAGGTCGAAGTAGCCCGCATCGTCATTGGTCTTTGTGGTGGGGCGACCTTCGGAGTCGGTCTCAAAGAGGAAAAATTCGCACTCATTTCCCACATTGAACTCATAGCCCATTTCTTTTGCTCTTGCTATCTGCTTTTTAAGTATATTTCTGGGGTCACCTTCAAAGGGTTCACCGTCTGTGGTGTAAACGTCGCAAATAAGTCTTGCCACTTTTCCCGATTGAGGTCTCCAAGGATATATAACAAAGGTATCTATATCGGGTCTTAAGTACATATCCGACTCTTCTATTCTGGCAAAGCCTTCTATGGAAGAACCGTCGAACATCATACCGTCCGTAAGTACCTTTTCAAGTTGGGATCTTGTTACGGCTATGTTTTTGGGTATACCCATAACATCTATAAACTGCAGTCTTATAAACTCAACATCCTGCTCGTCGCAGATCTTTATTATTTGATCTTTTGTATATTTAGACATATTTATCTCCTGTTAATTTCTGAAAAGTATAGAGCTTCTTTCGGGACCGTTACTTACCATGGATATTTTAACACCTATCTGCTTTTCCACAAAGTCCACATAGTCTTTGGCTTCCTTGGGAAGGTCGTTATAATCCTTTATACCCTTTATATCCGTCTTCCAACCGGGAAGTTCTTCATATACGGGCTTTGCCTTATATAAAAGGTCTGTTGTAAGGAAATCTTTGTATATCTTGCCATCAAGCTCATATCCCGTGCATACCTTTATGGTATCAAGATAGCTGAGAACATCAAGACAGGTCATACAAACCTGTGTGGCACCCTGTATCTCCACACCGTATCTTGTAGCAACGGTATCAAAGCTTCCCACTCTTCTGGGTCTGCCTGTTTTGGCACCGTACTCGCCCTTGTCTCCGCCTCTTTTTCTCAGCTCTTCCGCCTCGTCACCGAAGTATTCGCAAACGAAGGGGCCTTCACCCACAGCCGAGGAGTATGCCTTTGTGACCGCTAATATCTCCTTTATTTCGTAGGGAGGTATTCCCGCACCTACACTGCCGTAGCCTGCAAGGGTGGGAGATGAGGTGACATAGGGGTATATACCGTGGTCCGTATCCTTTAAAGAGCCTAACTGACCTTCAAGAAGTATTTCCTTTCCTTCTTTTATAGCCTCTCTCAAAAGCTTTGAGGTGTCTGTGACCATATCCTTTATGTATTCAGCATCTTCCAAAAGCTTGTTGTATACCTGCATATAGTCTATTTCGGGCTTGTTGTACAAATACTTTAAAGTAACATTTATTTTTTCATACATGCCCTTTATTTTTTCAAGGAGCATTTCCTTGTTGTAAAGCTCCCATACCTGTATGCCCACCTTGGCATATTTATCGGAAAAGAAGGGAGCTATACCGCTTTTTGTGGAGCCGAATTTCTTATCTTTAAGTCTTTCTTCTTCATATGTATCAAGGAGAATATGATGTTTAAGCAAAACCTGTGCTCTGTCGCTTATACGAAGTGTAAACTTCACTCCCGCACTTTCCACCTCGCCTATCTCTCTCCTGAGAGCATCTATATCAAGGGCAACACCGTTTGCTATGATGTTTGTAATATTCTCATGGAAAACACCGCTGGGAAGAAGATGAAGCGCAAATCTGCCATGCTCGTTTATAATGGTATGGCCCGCATTTGCTCCCCCTTGAAATCTCACAACTATATCGCTCTTCTCGGCACACATATCCGTGATCTTTCCCTTACCTTCGTCACCCCAGTTTGCACCGACTATCGCTTTTACCATTTTGTTTCCTCCTTAATAACAGCCTCTCACACGGTAAGTTCCGCATCCTCTACGATGCTGTCTTTGTTCTTTTCTATAAAGGGACGCACCTGTGAGCAAATATACTCTTCCACCTGTTGAGGCGCTCTTCCCACATACTTCTTGGGATCTAAAACAGACTTTAACTGTTCAAGAGAAAGCCCGAAGGACTCATCCTTTGCTATTCTTTCTATCAAGTCGTTCTTTCCGCCCTGTTGCTTTACAACAGCAGCAGCCTCCATGGAAAGAGTTCTTATCTTTTCGTGAAGCTCCTGTCTGTCGCCCCCTGCTTTTACGGCATCCATCATTATATTTTCCGTAGCCATAAAGGGCAGTTCTTCCATAAGTCTCTTTTCTATTACCTTGGGATATACCACAAGACCGCTTGCCACATTTAAGTATATGTTAAGTATGGCATCACAAGCAAGAAAAGCCTCGGGTACGGATATTCTCTTGTTGGCGCTGTCGTCAAGAGTTCTTTCGAACCACTGTCCCGCTGTGGTAAATGCAGGGTTTAAGGCATCTACCATAATGTATCTTGCAAGGGAGCATATCCTCTCGCTTCTCATGGGATTTCTCTTATATGCCATAGCGGAGGAGCCTATCTGGTTTTTCTCAAAAGGTTCTTCCACCTCTTTAAGATGCTGTAAAAGTCTTATGTCGTTGGAAAATTTTGTACAACTTTGAGCTATACCGCTGAGTACATTTAAGAATATGGAATCAAGCTTTCTCGTGTAGGTCTGTCCGCTTACTGCAAATACAGAGTCAAAACCCATTTTCTTTGCTATAAGTTCTTCAAGCTTCTTCACCTTTTCGCTGTCGTTTTCGAAAAGCTCCATAAAGCTTGCCTGTGTACCCGTAGTGCCCTTAGAGCCTAAAAGCTTAGCCTGTGAAAGTGCAAAATCCACACTTTCCACATCCATCATAAGGTCCTGTATCCAAAGGGTGGCTCTTTTACCCACAGTTGTGGTCTGTGCCGCTTGGAAATGGGTAAAGCCAAGGGTAGGCATATCCTTATATTCCATAGCAAAGTCAGAAAGCTTGTTTATAACAGATACAAGCTCTTTTCTTATAAGCTTCATTGCCTCTGTCATAACTATTACATCGGTGTTGTCACCTACATAACAGCTTGTGGCACCTAAGTGTATTATACCCTTTGCCTTGGGGCACTGCGTACCGTAGGCATACACATGGCTCATAACATCGTGGCGTACCAGCTTTTCTCTTTCTGCCGCCACCTCATAGTTTATGTCCTCTGCATGGGCTTTAAGCTCTGCTATCTGTTCGTCGGTAATATCAAGACCCAGCTCCTTTTCGCTTTCCGCAAGAGCTATCCAAAGCTTTCTCCATGTTCTGAATTTCATATCGGGAGAAAACAAATACTTCATTTCCTTTCCCGAATATCTGGAATTAAGGGGGCTTTCATATATGTCCTTCATTTATATTCTCCTTATTTATAGAAGCTTGTAAGTCTTCCCCAAACCTCTCTGTATACATCTCCAAACTCACCAAGGTCAAGTCTGAAACGGTCTTTGTCCAACTTTTTGTTGGTTTTTGCATCCCAAAGTCTGCAAGTATCGGGGCTAATCTCATCGGCAAGTACTATCTCGCCCTGTGCCGTTCTGCCCACTTCTATTTTAAAGTCCACAAGCTTTATACCGATATTTAAAAATATCTCCTTCAAACCTTCGTTTACCTTAAAAGCTATATCTGCTATCTGGTCAAGTTCTTCCTTTGTTGCCAACTTTAAAGCCAAAGCGTGATAATAATTTATAAGGGGATCTCCCAAATCATCGTTTTTGTAGCTGTATTCAAGAGTGGGTGACTCAAAAAGAGTGCCCTCTTCCACTCCGTATCTTTTAGAGAAGGAACCTGCGGCAATATTTCTTACGATCACCTCAAGAGGTATTATCTCCACCTTCTTGACTAAAGTCTCTCTTTCGGAAATTTCTTCCACAAGGTGAGTTTTAACACCTTTTTTCTCAAGAAGCTTAAATATAAAATTGGACATTTGGTTGTTTATAATGCCCTTTCCTTCAAAAGAACCCTTTTTCAAACCGTTGAATGCCGTAGCATCGTCCTTATACTCAAATATACAAAGGTCGGGATCCTCTGTGGAATAGACCTTTTTTGCCTTTCCCACATAAAGCAGTTCTTGTTTCTCCATTAATAATTACCTCGCTTTATTATAAAATCAATAAAAATATTGTAACAAATTTTTAAAATAAATTCAATAGAAAATGCTAAAATTTAGATTAGGCACATTTTCCTTGTATCCTTTGCAATATTTCATATTAAGGGAACCTCTAAAAACTCATAAATCGTAAAATTGGCTATCTTGCCCGATTACGTCGTCAATGTCTCTCACCAATGCTCTACATTGGCTTCGAGCCATTTCCTAGTCCTCGAACAAGCTATCTCAATTTTACTTCAATAGCA